>NZ_JAYGHE010000126.1:0-10502 GCF_034931145.1 Nostoc sp. UHCC 0252
ACCAGCTAACAACTCATGGTATTCCGCAGCCGTGAGATTGTTTGGATATTCAGTTGTCGCTGAATTCATCGGTTCTCTCCTTGAAATCCCTTGGAAAGAACTCTTTCAAGCTGCGAAACTCTTGCTCTAGCAGTTCGCCAACCCAAAATTACTGGGTGGAGGTCGGCAGGGGAGCAGAGGAGCAGGGGAGCAGAGGAGAGGCTTATATAAGTTCTTTCCCCTCTGCCCCTCTGCCCCAGACCTCTGCTAACCTCCATGCAAAGTTGACTTGCCAGACTACTAGCCTGGATATTCCGAAAATTTCCCTTCGTCACAGCACAAAATTGCCATGCGAAAGCTGCACTCGACCCCATACGCTCTAACACTGCGCTCTTGGGGCATTCTCTATTTATCACGATATTTTCCCCTGATAACTCGGTTTACAAGTTCAGAGGGGGTTGCATCAGTTATCAGTTATCTAATCTTGGACTCTACTCCCAACTGATAACTGGTAACTGTTATTCGCGCTACTACTGCTTTTAACTACAAAATTCGGGATATTTCTTAACCAAACTTAACTTTACCTAAAATTTATGAATTTCGACAGCAAAAACATACCGCAGGGAATGGACTTTCCAGGCGGCAGACCCTATAATGGATCTGGTAGCGCGGTAAAAACTCTCGGACAATTTAGTAGTCGCACCAGTGGCCAAACTTTAGCGACAACTTCTTTTGTTCCTTCGAGATCAAACCCGCTCTAGATCAATATGAAATTTGCAATACGTAGAAAGCGCGACTCCTTAGTGGCGCTTTTTGCATTAAACAGTCGTACTGTTGTATCTTCACCTCCATGCCTCCTTTCAATTAGCTTGATTTTACAGAAGTTCTGGTCGTCTTACTCAGTCGAGGTAAGAGCTTTAATTCAAATGTATTAGCAGAAGATATTTGGTTTAGGTTAAGATACCTAGACACAAGCTTTTCAAAACAAACCCATTGAGTTAATCAGTGATCAAAAATACCCACAGGCGGTGTTCCTTGGTTGACGTTGGTCAACTTCTTTCACACTTTTATGCTCAAGCTAGACCGGATAATGTACTAGGATGCGTTAATCTCCCTATTAAGATGTAGCATTTAAATCAATATAGCCTAGAAAGGTAATTTGAGAACCTAGCTTCAGTTAATAATTGTGAACTTTGTAGACATTTTAAGTACTAAAGAGTAAAATATAACCTCATGTATACCTACTTACGTAAGGAAAAGTCGGCATGAATTCAAGCCAAGTTTTAGACGTAAAAAGAGTATTAGCAGTATTAGAAGAACAAGTGTTTCAATCTACAGGAAGGTATTTAACAGAAGTAGAAAAAGTTCTTATTAGGGGAGTTTGGGATAGTAAAGATTATAAAGAGATGGCAAGTGATTCGGGGTATAACGCATACTATTTGCAGCAGAAAGTAGCTCCACCACTATGGAGTATGCTTTCAGTAATTATTGGTGATGGAGTAAAAGTAACAAAAATATCTTTGAAATCTATTTTGCTTAAGCTAGCAAAGAGGGATTATCTGAAGGAAGAGGCATCCAGATTGGATAACGATGGTTTCGTTGGCAATATTAGAATTTATGGGGAACTGCCTAAAATCAAATCTTTTTATGGACGAAAAGATGAAATTAACTATTTTAAGAAACAAATTACTCTATTTAAAGAGCGCTGTATAGTTTTTACTGGAGTTGGAGGAATAGGAAAAACTTTATTAGCCTCTAAATTGGTTGAAGAAATAACTTTTGATTCTTTAAGCAGTATATATGAATGTATAATATGGAAAAAAGTTAATCATTCGTTGTCAATTGATGAGTTAGTCATTGACTTAAATAAAATTTTTGAAATAGACATGGAAGCAAGTGAAAACTCTTTTATAGATAGCATATCTTTACTATCAAGACAGCTTCACTTACATCGTTGTCTACTAGTAATTGATGGATTTGAAAAGCTATTGTTAGCAGATGATTTTGGAAAAAGATTACAATATGAAAAATTCCTTTTAAAACTTACAGAAGGGAAGCATGAAAGCTGTATTATTATAACAAGTCAGTTGCCTTTGAAAGAATTTGCTTCTGTGACTACAAGACTACCTATTCGCTCTTTCAAATTAGAAGGTTTAGATGTAAATGCTGGAATGCAAATATTACAAGAAAAAGGTTTAAGTGGGCAGGAATGTAAGCGATTAATTGAAAACTATTCTGGGAATCCATCAAGTTTGGAAGCGTTGGCTGACAGAATTAATCGCTTTTTTGATGGGAGTGTAAAAACATTTTTTAGATATCAAACTACTATGATTGATCCTCAGCTTGAAACAATGCTACATCAGCAATTTGGACAAGTTGGACTTTTAAATAATCTTCAAAGGCAAATAATGATTTATTTGGCAGAAGAAATGTCAGAAAACTCGACTCCCATTGAATTTTCTAAACTCATTGATAATTTAAAAGAGCGAGTAGATTTGAAGTTGTCAGTTTTTGAACTAATTACAGCAATAGAAGTTTTAGAACAACGCTCATTAATTGAAATTGCTGGTAAATCGAACAAACGAGAAGCTAGTTATAGTTTACAAGCATCTATTAAGAAGTATATTTTAGTTGATCCATTGGGATTAGTACATAAAATACCAGATACAATACAAACAAGGGAAGTTACCTTGTGGGCTACTGCATAAATCCTCTTTGCACCCAACGTCATAATCCTGATAGCGCTGAGAATTGTTTAGTATGTGGAAATCCATTGATAATAAACGGGCGTATTCGTTTGCTGCGCCCGTTGCGTTCTTTGGAGCAAAATCCATATAATTACACAGATGTCTTTGAAATTGAGGATATTGGCACAGAAGAACATCCTCAGCCTCAAATAAGAGTAATGAAAGTATTAAGATGGATTGATGATTCTAAGTTAGTTGAGCTACTTAAAAGAGAATCACTCATATTACAAATCCTAGACCATCCTGGAATTCCCAAGTCTAATAGGGAAGATTATTTCACATTTAGGCTGAATGATAATCTTCTAGAACTACATTGTCTAGTTATGCATAAGTTTGAAGGAGAGAACTTGACTCAGTGGGTACAATCTTATGGACGAATTAGCCAAGAAATGGCTTATGAATGGTTATTGCAGTTGATGGAGATTCTTGATTTAGTTCATCGGTCTGGTTTCTTCCACAGAGATATCAAACCAGAAAACATTGTTCATCAACCCGATGGGAATTTAGCACTTGTTGATTTTGGTGGAGCAAGACAGCTTAGTAGAACCTACTTTGCCAAAGTTAGTACTAGTGGAGGAACTACTACAGGATTCGGTAATGGTTACGAAATAACTGCTGTTAGGACAGCTTGTTACTCTCCTTTAGAGCAAATTCATGGACAAGCCGTACCACAGTCAGACTTTTACGCTTTAGGTAGAACTTTTGTTTACTTAGTCACAGGTATTTCTTTAATTGAAATCAAAATGGACGAGCAGACAGGAAGACTAATTTGGAGAGATAAAGCACTTCACATAGATAAATTTCTGGCTGATTTACTTGATGATATGATGGCTCCTTTTGTTGGCCAGCGCCCACAAAATACTCAAATAATAATACAGCGTTTGGAGCGCTTACCTAATCAATCAAAGCTTAATCGAGTAATTAAATCAAAGCCGTTTCAACTTAGTGTGTTTGTATTAAGTTTATTAAGTATTGTTGGTTTGATATATGCATCTTTACCTTTAGTAGCTAAATATTATTTAGATTCCGGTAAAAATGCTTATAAAGAAAATCAATTTGATCGAGCTGAGAACGATTTTCAAAAAGCAGTATATTTGAATCCTAGCTTAAAATATACAGTAGCAGATTATTTTTTAATTCAAGGTAAAGAAGCTTATAAAGAAAGTAGGATTGCCGATGCTGAAAAAGACTTTCAAAGAGCAATAAAGTATGGACATGATTTAACTAATTCAGTCTCAACTTTTTATTTTGAGAAGGGTTTACAGCATCAAAATGACCCTAAGATTGCTAGAAAAAATTACGAGCTAGCTATAAAGTACAACCCGAAGGACGATACTGCTTATAATAATTTAGCAATTGCGTGTCAGCAGTTATATGACTATAATTGTGTTAACAAAACTTACGAAATAATTTTTAAGTTAAAGCCTAACAAATGGGAATCACATTACGGATTAGGTGATTTTTATGATGGACAGGGAGAATATGATTTAGCAGAAAAGCAATATGAAATCGCTATTAGAAGTAGCGATCAAGCTATGTTTGCTGTTGCGGCTTTAGCAAGATTGAAAAATAAAAAGGGGGATTATAGAGCAGCAGCTAGTTTAGCTTTAAAAGGTTTGCAGAAAACTAACAATCGGGAATTACAAGCATCGTTGTATAAAGATTTAGGATGGGCAAGGTTAATGGAAAATAAGTTAACTGAAGCCGAAAAATATCTAGAAAAAGCGACAAAGTTAGATAGCGAAAGAACAGATGCATATTGTTTGCTATCTCAAGTAGAAGAATCATTAGGTCAATTTAATTACGCCAGAGCTTATATAGATGCTTGTATTTTGACTAAATCTAGTCTACCAGAAGTGTTTCGCTGGAGACAAGAACTGCTAGATCGCATACTTGATAAATGATAAGATGCTCAAGCCATTTATGCTTGTAAAAGAATGAAAAAGCTGATGTTTTTTGGGGGAATGTACTGTTTAACTTCTTTAATATTAATTCATCTACCATTGCTAGCAAATGTACCGCTCATAAGAGTAAGAAGAAATCAGGTTCATTGTGATCCCCAAATGGGAAGGATAATAAGTAAGGGTAACAAGCACTTGTCAGCAGGGAGCTTAATTTGTAAGGGAGATACAATAAAAGTTGTAAATGGTGATTATGTAGAATTTTTATGCTTTAGTTCTGGAAAGATTTTAAAATTATCTAGTGGAACTATTCCTCTTGATAAATGTGCAGAGCCTGACGAAGCCTTATCCACTTGCAATCCAACCAATACTAATGCGTGTCACATACGAAAAGGTGGCACAGAAGGGAGCGATGAGCCAATAATCATTTCTCCTCATAGCACATCAACATTGAATTCTCGTCCAGAAATAACTTGGACTGCTGTTAAGGGTGCTACTTCTTACAAAGTCAAAGTAAAAAGTTACGAGTTTGGGTGGGAAAAAGTTGTAAATCAAACTCGGCTTGCCTACCCAAGTGATGAAAAAGAATTTCAACCTGGGACTCCATATACAATATATGTTTTTGCTTATAAAGATGGTGAAGCTTTTAGCTATGATGAAACGTTTGTGGACGTATTATCTGTAGCTTCCCAAGAACAAATTGCACAAAATATTAAACGGATCAAAGACTTAGGGCTACCTCCAGATGAAACTATTCTTGACGTAGATGTTATTTATACGGCAGAAAATCTTTTAAATGAAACAATTGAGATGTTAAAAACGGCAACAGCAAATAATAGGCGAAATCCGACTCTGTACAGAGTACTGGGCGATCGCTATCTGAAGGCCAAGTTGCCAAAAGAGGCGAAATCAGAATATATCAAGGCATCTGAGTTAGCGAAAAGTAGCAATAATTCCAAAGAGTTCCAAAAAGCCCAAACAGGGCTAAAATTAGTGGAATTTTACAACCAGCTTCCAACCAGGAGGAACCCACCCCAATAATAAGCCTTCTTATATTTAGGATTTGACAGTAAACTTAATTGCGCCTGACGTAGTGCTTCTGCTTTTGGCAAGCCATTGTTCAAACCTTTATAAAATTCTTGCATAAGCAAAGCGGTAGAATCAGCTTCCACGCGCCACAAAGTAGCAACAGTACTACGCGCTCCTGCTTGGGCAGCCATTCCCGCAATACCCATTGCTGACTGCTTGTTGCCTTTAGCTGTTTCGCAGGCGCTGAGAACAAGTAACTCAATTGCATCTTGACTATTTTCAGTTTTACCTCTGATTAAGCTGTCAAAATCTCTAATATTAATTAGCTTGTCATAGGCAACCAGTACTGTTTTGAGTGGATCAGAACTAAATTGACCGTGGGTAGTAATATGTACAATAGGAAAATTATTTTGAGTTAGTTCTTCTTTAAACTTTTTAAGGGTAAACTTATTGTCTAACAAGGCAACTGACGATTTAGTTTGTTTTTCTACATTTTTTATTTCCTGTTTAGATGAGAGCAAATTATCCATATTTTTAGGTGCATTTGGATCTGTAGAACTGGGGCTAAGTTTTGATAGTCCAGCTATTAAAGCTATCATCTGGTTTTCATGTAAGACTCTAGGTTGTCTAATTTTAGAACCTAAAGTTTCTGCAATACTGTAACGTTCTATTAGATAATGTTTTCCATCATATAACAATGCCATTGGTATGCTTTGGAAAGATTTATCTAAAGTGAATACGAGTGTTCCTGATGTGGGTAGATATTTTTTAATTGGTGCAATTAGCTTTTCATAAATTCCTTGAGAAGAAGTAGTAATGCTACTTTCGCCAATCTCAGAAAAATTTTCATTTTGTAAAGCTGCTAAAAGATGATCTATCTGGAATGCAACTAGTTTAGAATCAATAGAATGGTGGTGAAGTGAGCCATCTGTTGACTGAGCAATTACTTCTATACTATCCCCTAAATCAATAATGTGAATTACTGTTGGGGCGCTATTGAGGTTCTGAAGCTGATTCAAAGCAACAAGGTCAAGCTTGCCACATCTGAGAAAGTTTTCTAAGCGTGCTATCTGCAACCCTTCGTTTATCTGTATTACTTTTTTTAAATCAGGATTAGGAGCGGATAGGAGTAATCGCATATAGTTGCGATATGTCGGTTCCATTTCCTCCTGAAAAGAGAACTGTAAGTCCCCATTAGTTGACAAAAGGCTATCACGAACTTGAGTCATATTTGTGATAGCCGCATTATAATTTTTAGTCGCTAACTCAGTTTGACCCTGTTTCTCGTAAATCTGCCCTAACTGCTGCTGCCATTGATAAGCGATATCCGAAGCTTGAATTGATTCAGCTAACTCTAAAGCCTTGCTAAAATATGCCTGTTTTTGTTCTGTTTGTGTTGATAATTTACCCAGAGTTCCGAAACTATAGGATAACCATCGGGTACTATTAATAGTTCGAGCCATTTGGAGAGCTAATTTGGTGTACCGAATTGCCACAGATTTTAACTGTTCATCTGGGATCTGACTCAGGTTATTAGCCAAGTTCAATCTAGCATGAATAGATGGTTCAGGTGATAACTCCAAAAAGGCAGAAGAATTTTCATCTATTTTATTTACCAATACTCGGATTTGTTGATTAACTTTCTGATGAAGGTTAGCTTGATTTGGTTGATGAATTAGCCATTTTTCAAAACTTATCAGTAAAGTCAAATGATTCAACTGAGCTTGCAGTTTAGCTGATTTCGAGATATTTGGTATGTTTTCTAGTATTTGGTAATACAAGAGTGATTTTTGCGCCTTTTGTGGAATAATATTAGCAATCTGCTCTCGAAAAAGT
The DNA here is from genome assembly GCF_034931145.1 of Nostoc sp. UHCC 0252. Taxonomy (NCBI): domain Bacteria; kingdom Bacillati; phylum Cyanobacteriota; class Cyanophyceae; order Nostocales; family Nostocaceae; genus Nostoc; species Nostoc sp. UHCC 0252. The sequence continues at coordinate 7,493 of NZ_JAYGHE010000126.1, forward strand.
GGTTCCTCTATCCAAGAATATTTATCTTGCAATTGCTGATAAATTGTCTGTTCAATATTACCCAAAGATAGATAAATTCCACTAATCTTTGATGAAGATACAAGTTTTGCTAACGTTAATGTTTCTTGTAGAACTGTTTCAGATTCATTTAACTTCCCCAAAATCCGCAAGACTTCTCCTAGATTATTTAATCCAAGCAAGTTAACTGATGTTGGTTTCTGCTTACCAACTAATGTTGTCAGTTGCTCGTTTTCAGCAAGAGCGGGTTTTTGCAAAGTCGTGTCACAAAGACCTAGATTTGTATTCAACTTCAAAGCTTCTAAAAGTATATTGCAAGCTTCTTTGTGTAATCCTAATGCTTGGAAAGCAAGGTTTTGATTAATCAGGCTTTCCGTAATTCCCTCTTGATCGTTTAGTTGACGATAAATTTTCGTAGATTCCTGCCAAGTTTTTAAAGCTTCGTCCGCACGATCTAGAGCTAATTGTTCGTGACCTGAAGAAGTCAGGGATACCGCTTGATTTTTGAGAAATTCTTTTTCTTTTTTTACAGTCTGGGCAGGGGAAGATGATTGAATTAAAATTAGAGACAGCCCTAGAATGCCTGAGAAAACATATTTAAAGCAACATTGAGGTGAAATCATTTTTATATCTTTTTACCACTGAGATCCTGAAAAACAAGAACTTGCATACAGTGAAGCATTATCCCGGATTGGATTTGCTTGGTCTGTCGTCAAAACTAAATTACCTTGAGAATCCCGAATCAAAACGTTGGCTTCTATGATTTGTGTAGCTTGGTTACTTCTTAATGATTTTGGATTATGTGAATTATTAAAAGGTGGAACTGGAACAGAGTTACTTTGCTCAACATTGTTATACATCAGGTTGTTAGGCTTAGATTGGATATTGCGAGTACTACTAACTCGAAAACTATTTACTTCTGTGCCTGCTTGTGCCTGACAAACTGGGATGATTTCAGGAGTTATTGGAATTATTTCTGTTTTTAGTTGAATAGGGTAAATGTTAGTATCAGCGATGTTGTATTGAACAGTACCGTTAATTCCGTACTTGGAATTAGCTGTAATCAAGCTATCAGGGGAAAAGAAAAGTCCCTTAGCATTAATTGTGATATTCCCACCACGACCCTCAAAGGCATTTGCGGTGATGCTACTATTTTTTATTGCAACTAGGATATCTGTGTTGATAGTGATGTTGCCGCCGTCGCCATTACCCCCAGCAGTCGCAGTAATGATACTGTCACGTAATTGTAAGTAACCAGAGTGTAAGAAAATGTCGCCTCCTTGGCCTTTTGTGCCGCCCTCTGTGCCAGCTGTGATAGTACCTCTGTCTAGATTGATACTGTCTGCGTTGATTCGGAGGGTTCCTGCATTTCCTTGTCCTGGCTGAAAGTTGAGATTTTTTGGAATTTTTTCACCACCAATATTTACTCTTCCACCATCAGTGACAGTTAATCGTTCTACTTCGATTGTCAGATTTCCAGCCTTTCCAGTTCCTCCAGTTCGAGCTGATATTCTGCTAGGAGAATTACCAGTTAGTGACTTTCCGGTTACTTGCACTTCTTCGTCAGCATTTATAGATACGTTGCCTCCCGAACCCTGCCCAAATGTGCCTGATGATATCACTCCTCCAGAGCGTAGACTTAACCGCGCAGTTTCAATCTTAATGTTACCGCCAGATCCGGTAGATCCTCGTTGGGCCAAACTTGTTATGGAACTGCCTGCATTGGCTGTTAGTTTTCGCAGTACTTCTACTGAATCATGAGCTAAGATATCTATGGAACCAGCATTTCCGAAGCCATACGTACCAGCAGCGATCCCTGCTCCATCCCGGACATTTAACCGCCCAGTTTCAATATTGATGTTGCCACCAGCTCCGGTAGCTCTTGGGTAAACTAGGCTCGATATACCAGTGTTGAAAAACGAATCAACTTCTGGTAATCCCACCAGGTTCACTGAATCTGAAGCATTAATTTTCAATGTTCCCCCCGTTCCTGCTCCTAATGTGCTGGACTCAATCTGAGAACCACTGTCTAGCATTAACTTCATGGCTTGTATTTGAATATTGCCACCACCATTCCCACTGGCATCAACTGCTGCTGCTCCAGACAACTGGATCTCTCCAAAGGCTGAGATGCCTGAATATCCCAATGTCCAGCCTTTATCTGTAGGAATCAGATTGACCAAACCCGCTCCAGCCACGCTGCCTAATTCAATCTGTCCCCCTGTTGTTTTAAGGGTTCCGCGTGAGAGTAGTATATTACCACCCACCAAAGCTAAGGTTTGATTTGACTGCACGCGCAGACCAGAACTAGTATCTATGAGGTCTGAAGTTTTTCTTATACCTTGGCCGTCTCCAAAGACGCGAATATTTCCAGCATTTGTCCCAAATCCTAATCCCACAGGCACGCTCACTGTCAACAATGGTTCTGCACCACTAAGGGGTTTAGCATCGAAGGAGATGCCATCAGCAAATTTAATATTACTGGCAGTAGTGCCGACAAACGAGCCGCCAATGTTTAGTGAAGCATTCAGCCCAAAAACAATCCCATTGGGATTAATAAGAAATACGTTGGCTATGCCGTTAGCTTGAATTAAACCATCAATATTAGATACTGAGCTACCCGTCACTCTTGTCAAAATGTTTTGGATGTCTGGGGCATTTTTGAAGTAGACTGCGCTTCCTGTGGGTACAGAAAACTGTTCAAAGCTGTGGAACAAATTGCTTCCGACTTGGGTTCCTCCCGTTATTGCATTGGTATTATTGCCCTCTATTGTGACGCTGGAGTTGACTCTTAGGGTTGCATCTGGAACAATTTGTGCCGCAATTGGCTCCCAAGGCAATAGACAAAACAAAGTGCTGCCCTTAATAAGCCAGGATAAAGCTTTTGTCATAAATCATGGTAAAAGTTTCTCGGTTGGTCTCTGAATTATTTGTTTTTAGTACAGACTTGCACCCTGCACCCGAATTGATTACCAATGATATAGATTAATAA
>NZ_JAYGHE010000127.1:0-10327 GCF_034931145.1 Nostoc sp. UHCC 0252
TAAGAAGTCGGGGATCTGAGTCTTCTGATTTTCACAAATCAAATAGGATTGCTATATCAAAGACTTCTATAGCAAGCCAAAATCCCCCTGAATTAGGGGGGTAATTTAATTTGTGCGTACAGCGTACAGCGTAGGTATAATTATCGCTACTTCTCTATAGCGACATCAGGTAGACGACTCCACTCATTCCAAGAACCATCGTAATTCCGAACATTTGGATAACCTAATAAATACTTCAAAACAAACCAGGTATATCCAGAACGTCCACCGATCGCACAGTAAGGAAATATTTCTTTCTCAGGGATAATGCCCTTACTGTGATAAAGATTTTTCAATTCGTCGAATGATTTAAAAGTTCCATCCTCATTGAGAGTTAAGATATGCTCAAGATGGACTGCACCTGGAATATGCCCAGTAAGTTCACCTTCTTTTGGCGGCTGATCGAAAAACCATTCACCACAGTATTCTTGAAGTGTTCGGACATCTAATAATATGCCATCGCTTCGACCAATTGATGCTTTAACTTCATCATGTAATACTCTCAAACTAGCATCAGTAGTTTTGGCACGATAATCAGTAGCAGAAAACGTGGATAACCCAGTTGCTAGCGGACGACTTTCTAACTTCCATTTCTGATAGCCGCCATTGAGAACTTTTACATTTTTATGCCCAAAGACTTGCAACAACCAGAAAATCCAGGCTCCGGTTCCAGGATAACTGCCATAGGCAATCACTGTTGTATCATTGGTGATGCCTGAACGTGCCATCAGCTTCTCAAAAGCGATCGCATCCCAATTTATTTTAAAATCGGGCAATAGTAAATCTCTCAAGAAGTTCCAGAAGACAGCACCAGGGATGTGAGCATTTTCGTATGGCTTTGGGCTAATATCCACTTCAATAATGCGGATGTTTGGATCGTTGAGATGATTCGCTAACCATTGAGTATCAACGAGAACGGATGGATGAGCGTATTGAGACATTTTAGTGCTAAAAAAATTGAAAGTTACAGTTTTAATCTTGGTTGTGCTTGGGAAATACGATGTGTGATGTCCGATGAACTAGGGTTGTAGAAATAGAAAATAAGGAGAAGCCGATGAGTGGGTGAAAAACCGCTAAAGGAAAAGAAGTTTTCAAGTGAATTGTGAGAAATTGCAGCCCCAGCAGTACTGGGATGCTTGCTGTCAGGCGCTGGACTCTTGGGGGAAATGGCATCAAAAACACCCATATCAACAAAATTAGTGAGAGTCCGCTATATCCTCGCACCAGCCAAATATGTACGTTCCACCAATCAGAGTTGTAAAAGTAAGCCATTCCAACGCTGAATACTTGGATTGCTAAACAGAGATTGAAAAATACTACTGCGATAAAAAAACTGATTTGAATCCAGCGCCCGGATATCTGTGTATCATCAATGCCAGAATTTAAAGTCATGGTTAAGTAATCCCAAAAAAGCAGACAAGAGAAAATACTTGATGTGACTAAAGCTAAGATAGGTCTGGTTGCTATACTGCGCCTAGACCTCGAAAGAGTACAATTTGCCAATCATGATTGCCTTACAAGCTCTATTTCATGGAATTGCTCAAGCTAAAGATGAAGAGACGTTGCGATCGCATATACGCACAGAAATGAGTGAATATTTTTCAGCTACACGATGTGGGCTGTTTTTCTTTGCTCAAATTCCTCTAGCTAACAGCAAGATCCAAAAAGCGCTGCAAATTGCACTATCACCTCAACACAACCCAGTTGCACGCTACTTGCTAGAACACCATGCCCCTGTTCATGAAGCTTTAGTAGTGGAACCTAAGACTTGGAGGTTGATTTGTCCTCGTGCCGATCACTGGCACGTCATGGCAGGGCCAATTGTCAGCAATGGGCAGTTAGTAGGCGCGGTAGGTTTTACCCGTCAGCAAGGAATGCCTGCATTCGACTCACAAAATCTCACAGATTTGAGTGCGCTTTGTCTACACATTTCTACTTGGGTGGCAATGGCGAGATTACAACAACCACTATTACAAACAAAGCGTTTAACGCCTCGTGAAATGCAAATTGCTTCCTTAGTCGCTCAAGGACAAACCAATGCAGAAATTAGTGCTGAACTTTGGATTACTGAAAACTCCGTCAAGCAAGCCTTAAAAAGGATGTTTCGCAAGCTTGAGGTTTCATCTCGGACTCAGATGGTTGCAAAGCTTTCCACAGTTTCAAAATAGTATTGAATCAAGAGATAATTCTTACGGGGTGGGCATCCTGCCATTAATGCCAATGAATTTACAGCAGTTTTCATGTATTTGAACCACATCTATCGTCAGAAACAAAAAAACCCGCCGTAGCGGGTTACACAACAAACTAAGAACATTGAAAACTTGATTTAGCTGGAATATCTCATTTCAGCTTCTAGTTGACGAACTAGTTGTTCATCGCCCTTTGCTCTGGCTACTTGCAAGCGATGCTCTAGGCTTTTTTGAATATTCTCTCTGTGGACTTCTTGTGCTTTTCTCACACTTTGTAGTCTACCTTGATTCATAGTGATTACCTTTTTAATTTTTCACTTTATGTCTGCTATTGTTAACATAGCATATATTTTGTAGCTGTTGCTACAGAATTTTATAACTTAATGTAGATTTTAACAAAAATATGTCTGAGGAGCGGATAGGTCAACAACGACTCATGACTTTTCTAAGCGATTTTGGCGATCGCGATATCTATGTAGGCGTGATGAAGGGAATCATCGCCCAACTCAACCCCAGACTGAGGGTAATAGACTTAACCCACCAAATTCCGCCGCAAGACATTGCCGCAGCTAGGTTTTCCCTGATGAATGCTTATCCTTATTTCACCGTTGGGACAGTGCATCTGGCGGTAGTAGATCCGGGTGTGGGAACCAAGCGACGAGCGATCGCGGTAGAATTTGCTCAAGGATTTTTAGTAGGCCCAGATAATGGTATCTTTAGCGGGGTACTTAGTCAAAGTCCTGCGATCGTAGCCGTCGAGCTTACAAATCTTAACTATTGGCGTTCTCAACCAAGCAACACTTTTCACGGTAGAGATATCTTCGCACCAGTGGCAGCTAATCTTGCTAATGGTGTCCCCTTGAAACAGCTAGGACAAGAAATTGATCCAGCAAGTTTAGTCAAACTAGATATAGCCGAGTGCAAGCAGACAAGCAATGGTGTAGAGGGTTGCATTCAATATATTGACCACTTCGGCAACTTAGTGAGCAACATTCCAGGGAGTTATGTACAAGGCAAAACTTGGTGTGTGCAAGCTGCTGGGTTGAGTATACCAGGTTGCCAAACTTACGGTGATGTCAACGTGGGAGAGATACTAGCTTTAGTTGGTAGCCACGGCTGGGTAGAAATTGCTATTAATAGCGGCAATGCCCACTCACAGTTGCATTTAGATTGCTATACAAAATCGTGTAATATTTTTGCGAAATATTGATTTCTTGGCTTGTAGAAATCTATATAAGGCATCATGTGAAAATAAGTTGTACAAATTTAATTCGGAATCAGCTATTAGTCTGACTTTCCAATTAAAAGTGTTCAAGTTATTTTTGCGCGACTCCTAATATCGGGTTCGGTTAAATACTTATAACATCTGTAGGTTGGGTTGAGGAACGAAACCCAACGCTTGATCCTTGCTCATGTTGGGTTTCACTGCCGTTCAACCCAACCTACATTGAGAAGTTTTATTATAAGTAATCACCCGAACTTGATATAACTGTATGATTCTCATCGAAAATATTGAAGATAAAATTTATGAAATTGATCAAACTTCTCTCTCCCATCGTTGCTACCACTATTGCTATTTCCACTCTTACTTTTCTCTCTATTGATTCAGCTATGGCTGTTCGTGTTCGTGTTGTCAGGAATTGTATAACTTACAACAATGCAGGAAGGCCAGTAGGAACACTAAAACGAGGCTTGTATCCTCTTGTCGGATACATGAAATTTGCTAGGAGTAGATACAACGGAGCTAGAGTTCGAGCAGACTTTACTTCATCAGGAAAAGGTGTAGGCACTGTAAACATTGCTAATCGTTGCTTGCAAAACTCTGGAGGAAGAGTGGTTGAATTCAATTAAGAATTAGAAGTAACAGAACACCCTCTTAATATATAAATAATCATACTGCGCCATACAGTTTATCGATGCGTAGGCATCGCACCTTTTTTTTGGTCAACCTCACAAAATCGCGTTGCTCCCTAATTAATGTAGAGACATAGCACTGCTATGTCTCTACTAAGTTTTGGATAGTGCATATAGCAATCCTATCTGATTTGTGAAAATTCTCAGTATCCAGATCCCCGACTTCTTTAAGAAGTCGGGGATCTAACTTTTCACGAATGATTTAGGATTGCTATATTTAATTTCTAAACATATCTATTGGTATTGCAGGGTATTGCTAAATTTACAGCTATAGGACTCCTATTTGACTTCTGAAAAAATCCGTACATCTCGAAAAGGTTAATTCACTACTCCCCACTCCCTACTCCCTACCTACGCAAATAATTTCATTTATCAAGTCAGATTTCTATATTTACCTGAAAATAACCGTAATTCGCTACAATGCTGTCCGAAGTTAATTTAAAATCACATCCACCCCCCAACTTCTGCATCAGTTAAAGGTTTCTCTAACTTGCTATATTCTGCCTGAGCAGCACGCAATACGTGTTTCATCTGCACTGCTTCCCCGGCATCGGCAGCGAGGAAAGCTGCATTTAAGGCTATGTTACGGATATTACCCCCAGCTACATTTAGTCGAGCCAGTTGTAGAGCATCTAAGTCTGCGGTTGGGGTATCGGCGGGAAAAACACGCCGCCAAATCTCGGCTCGTTGCGTTGTATCTGGGAAAGGGAATTGCACCACGAACCGAATCCGCCGCAGAAAGGCAGTATCAATTGAACTTTTTAAGTTAGTAGTTAGCACTGCTAAACCTGGGTAGCTTTCCATCCGTTGTAACAGATAGCTAACTTCAATATTGGCATAGCGATCGCGTGCATCTTTAACTTCACTGCGTTTGCCAAATAAAGCATCAGCTTCATCAAATAACAAAATTACCCCGCCTTGTTCAGCAGCATCAAACACGCGGCGCAAATTCTTTTCTGTTTCGCCAATATATTTGCTAACTACCGATGATAGATCAATACGATATAAGTCGAGGCGCAATTTCTGGGCGAGTACTTCTGCTCCCAAAGTTTTACCAGTGCCGCTAGCACCTGCAAACAAGGCGCTGATTCCCAATCCTCTAGCACTCTTACCAGCAAAACCCCAATTGTTATATACAGTGCTGCGTTGACGGACATGAGCCGCAATGTCTCGGAGAATTTGTTTCTGTGCCTCTGGTAATACCAAATCTTCCCAATCACCAGATGGCTCAATCCGTTGGGCGAGTTCATCTAAGCGCGGGCGTGCTTGCACACGGCAGGTATCCCATAGAATACTCGTGATATCATCTTCTGGTGTTTGGGCTAACTGTCCTGCGGCTTCTGCACAAGCAGCGCGGATGGTTGCGGCACTGAGGTTAAATTGATCCACTAGGGTTTTAACTTGACCGTTCATTTGCGGTGCAATTGAACCTAATGCATCTTGCCAAACTGTACCTTGTTCTTTGCTAGTTGGTTGATGTACGTCAAATTTAACTACCAGGCGTTGTCCTAGCCCAATGCGTTCCCGACTTGTAACTATTAAAAAGCCTTTTGTTCGTTCGATGAAACGTGCGATCGCATTTAACCGCGTCGGATCGTTCGGATCTAATTCGTTGCAGTCTATAAGTAAGGCACACTGACTTAAAATCGTCTCACGAGTCCACAGACGGATGAGATTATCTAACTCACCAGGTGCTAATGGAATCATTTGTGAAGGCATTACCCACAGACTTAAACCCTGAAGCTGACAAATTGTAGCGGCAATGGCGCGTTTGCTAGTATTTTCGTTACCACATAATTGGACAATTGGTAAACTATTAACTTTGTAAGCTTGCGACCAAACTGCTGCGATTCGTTCGGCTAAATCTTGGTGCGAGGGAACTAGATAGTTAACCTCTTGTAATGGTTCAATGATACCAGCTAATCGTTCGTCAAGATATTGAATGCCCGTGAGATAATGTAAAATTCGTTCGTCAATTCTTACAGGGCTGAGAGTCAGGGAATGACCATCACCAAGCTGAATTAACCGCCAATAACGTAAGGGAGAATTTGGAGCGATCGCATCCCAGTGGACATTAGGTAAAGCTGCCAAAGCTAAACTTAGAGTTGGGTAAGCTCGTTGTAAATCGCCGTGCGTCATAGCGCATAATTTAGCAAAGTCTCCATTTAATTCCATACCTGCACACAACAGCAACAAATCGCGTTCAAAGGATGAGAGGCTAAATATTTTACATATTCTTTCTAATGCCGATGGCGCAGGCATTACAGCAGCAGCTTCCTCTAGCACTTGCTGTAAATGTTCTTGGTTTTTCTCTACAGATTGATTTTGGTCTTTTGCCGTGTGATTTTCTAAAATACCACGCACCACGGCCAGAGCAGCTGATAGATAGCGGTAGTTTGCCTCATCCCAATTGCGATTTGTTTTGGCATTCATAAAATAGTCACCTCTGGCGAATCATAATCTCCAGACTGATTTCTGTGCAGTGGACTTTCTGCCCCATCTACCTGCACTCGGACAATATAAGTTCCTGGTTTGATACTTTTGACAGGAACAGTAATTGCATCGGTGTCTTCATTGCGTGATGCAACCAAGAAAGAGTAAGTAGCCGGATTCTTACCTGAAGCCTCACTCAGTAGCAAAACTACTCGTTGTGCCTTACCAACTTTGGGCTGAAATTTTACGGTAATTTCTGCTGTGCGTAAATTGTCGCCGCTATTTTCCACTTTAGCGACAAATGCTGTAATTGTGGGATGGAGGACAAAAGCCGCAACATTTGATTCAACGACATAATCTGTTTGCCCTCCATTGCCCATTGTGAGATGGACAACTTGGATACCCTGAACACTTGCGGATAAATCTGATGGGACTAACAAACTGATTTGGGTTTCTTTAACATCATGAGGTACTATCAAAGTTTCCGTATTGCTCAAACGGATTCGGGTAATCTCGCCGCGTAACCGTTTACCACGAATTACTAATGTTGTGCCCGGAACAATCATTTGATCGGTCTTTGCCGGGGTCATAACTTGCTCTATACTCGGTTGAGACAAGGGCATCATGTAAAAACCTTCAGAATTTTCAAGTTTGCTACTCTCAATCAACACCATTGATGCCAGATAGGTAGCCGAAGGTCGATAGTGTGTTTGTAAAGCAGACCATAATTTAGAAGTTTCTTCCATGTTGAAAAACTCTGGAGTCAGTTTAATCTGCCCAATTTGTTCAGCTAAATCGGATACAGATACACTTGCTACAGCTTGCGAAAAAGCACTTGAGGTATTAGTTGTAGATGCATTTCTCAGAGCATTTTCAATAATATCCGAAGTAATAACTGATGTTTTGTGTAATAAATGCATAGCATAGCCCAATAAAAGCTCCGCCTGAAAATCCTTGGCCCCGTAAGCTGTTAGCAAGTAATGGAGGTCAAGAGCTAGTGGTGGACTTTGGGATGGCATGTTTCCATTAATACGTGAGTGCCTGCTCTTAAATTCCTGAGATACCCAATCGACATTGCGATTCTGCGTTACTTGATAGAGAAAGAGGTTGATTTGAGCGCGTTCGTCAGCTTCAACTGAAATTCGATCGGGTGGTAAGGCAGTTACAATCACATCACCAACACTAGCAGCGATCGGATCGCTGACTAAGCCATTTTCCAGCAAAACTTTTAGTACTGCTGTCACGGCGGCTATAGAGAGTACATTACTCATCCTCTTTCCTCATGGCAATAGCACATATTAATCATGTACGCCAGAGTACATTGACAGAATATATTTTGCAAAACTTTAAATATTCTGTAACAGAGATTATCCGCACAGGATACAAAGTAAGCTGTTACGCAAATAAACATTGCACATCAACTGGTGAGGTTGTCCTTTGTCATTTGTCCTTGGTAAACACAAATGACTAACGACCGTCTACACGGAAAATAGTGCAATATGTAGGCGCGTTATTATCGGCACTACTGAAGCTTAAGACCTCGTATAATTTACGTTAACTTTACATCAGGAACAAATTTCAACTGTCATAGGTCTTAACTTTAAACATTTTATCAAATTGCTAGCATTATTTTCAGTGAGGAATATGTTAAGCTGAGTATAATCAGATAAATGCTAGGTAATATATATTACTAAGTTTATCGAAGTTACGAAGTAAACAAAATATTTGTAATACTAGTAGTATATCTGACTAAAGTTAACACCTGAAAGTAACTAGGATGGGTTCCGCCAGATGAAATCCCCACCTCCTTCAAATTCTTGGATTGGTCGCTTCGTAGGTGATAACGAGCGATACCGTTTAGATAAACGGTTAGGCGGGGGTGGCATGGGAGATGTCTTCCTGGCAACAGATACCCGTGTAGGTCAGCAGGTAGCGTTGAAGTTGCTCAAAGATACGCTGGTGGCATCACAAGAAATGAGAAAGCGTTTTGAGCGCGAAGTGGCAGTTTGTGCTGCTTTGCAAAGTGACCACATTGTTAAGATTAGTGATTGTGGATTCACCCCGGAAGGCTTTCCATTTTACGTAATGGAATATTTGCGCGGGCAAACCCTTAGACAGTTATTGCTGCGCGAAAGGCGGCTATCTGTTGAACGGACGGTGAAAATTATGACGCAAGTTTGCAAAGGTTTACAACTTGCCCATCAAGGAGTAACTCTTCAACGAGATGGCGGGAAAAGCAGCGAACATATTCAGGTAATTCATCGTGACCTGAAACCAGATAATATATTTTTAGTGCCTACAGATTTAGGTGAGTGGGTCAAAGTTTTGGATTTTGGTGTTGCCAAAATTCGCAGTGAATCTTCAGAAAATACCAATATTACAAATATCACAAGTACATTTATTGGTACATTTCGTTACGCACCTCCTGAGCAAATCCAAAGTGATAAAAACCTGGATGCTAGGGGTGATATTTACAGTTTAGGAATTATTCTTTATGAAATGCTGAGTGCCGCCGATCCCTTTGGAATCAGTATTAAGGGTAGTCAGATCAGCGAGGCTTCTTGGGTATTAGCTCATGCTTATGAGCCACCGAAACCACTGCGATCGCAGCCAGGTTGCGATCATTTTTCTGTACAATTGGAAGCTGTGGTGATGAAATGTCTTCACAAAAACCCAGCTAACCGATTTGCAACGGTAGAAGAACTCAATCTTGCTTTGCAAGCTGCTGCCAAATCTGTCACAGGCACTATTAGCTTATCCGAACAGGCTACTGGGCGATCGCAACCTTCCTACAACCAAGGTTCAAATAACGAAACTGTTCCCAGACAAGCGAACGATGACACCGTTCTACGTCCCCCATCTGGATATAATCAAGGTTCAAATCACGAAACTGTTCCCAGACAAGCGAACGACGACACCGTTCTACGTCCCCCATCTGGATATAATCAGGGTTCAAATTACGAAACTGTTCCCAGACCGTTTAACCCGATTCAGCAAGACCAATCTGAGGAAACAGTTCCTCCCTCTCAGCCTGGATACAACCAAGGTTCAAATAACGAAGCCGTTCCAAAGCAGTTTAGCCCAAGTGAACAAAGTCAACATCCTGTGAATAATCCCAACACCAGCAAACCGGATGTGACTTTGTATCAGCCACGGCCTGCATCTAATCCAGGCGGACAACAAGTACCACCAGATAAAACGTTGTTTCAACCGCGACCTGCATCTAATCAAGGTGGACAACAACTGCCACCGGATAAGACGTTATTTCAACCGCGACCTGCATCTAATCAAGGCGGGCAAGTACCACCAGATAAAACGTTATTTCAACCACGGTCTGGCTCTAATCAAGGCGGGCAAGTACCACCAGATAAAACGTTGTTTCAACCGCGACCTGCATCTAATCAAGGCAGACCACAAGTACCGCCAGACGTAACATTGTATCAACCACGACCTGCACCCAATCAAGGCAGACCACAAGCGCCAACGGATGACACTATTTATCAACCAAAGCTAAGTGAGCAGCTAGGTACAAAAATTACTCCCAATTTCTTGCGAATCCTGGGAGTGGTCTTCGCCGTTGGGCTGACTTTAGCATTAGTGACCTATCTATATACTCAATCTCGTAAAGAGCCAAGCAACCCGCAAATACCTAATAGCGATCGCATTCAGAACTAAGCCGCAGGAAAAAGACTGTACTGCTTCCCCCTGCGGGTATTCTTCTAAGAGTACTCCAAGTAAAAAAATGCTCAATT
>NZ_JAYGHE010000128.1:0-10121 GCF_034931145.1 Nostoc sp. UHCC 0252
AATTTAGGATACAAAGTTTTATGATCACAAACAGCTTGTTTTGGAATTGGGAATTGGGGAATTGGGGATTGTTTACGGATATTAAAGACTCGTTAACGGAGATAAAAGGTGGATGAACCAAGTTTTCTAACTTCTTCCCAATTCCCATTAAATTTTAGGCGAACTGAGGGCATTCAATAATAGTAGTGACCACGGTATTTTAATATCGGGTATGAGCGATGAATACTTTCTCAGTATTGGCAATGCAGTCGGTAGCACAAAACGTAGAGAACGTAGCGATGCAGGCCGATCGCCATTTTCATCGACAATTCCATATTTACTAGCTAGTTCAGCAACAATCTGCACACGTCCGGTATGGCGCATGATATTTGATTCACCAGCAAGTGCAGCAATCACCCGCCCAGTTAATAAGGGAGTTTCCCAGTTGTAGCGATCGCTAATGAATGAGTTTTTTTCCTCAGTAGTATCGGTTTGATTCATCTCAGAAGCAAAACGGGAAAAAAGCTCAGTCCCAACAATACCTGGCCAGATGGAAACAGAAGCGACATTATGGGGTTTTAATTCAATAGCCATATCAGCCGCTAGGCGATCGCACGCTGCTTTACCAACACCATAAGCTGCATTAAATATATAAGACATCCCCGCCCACGATGAAATGGTGCAAATTAGTCCAGAGTTCCGCTTGGTCATCATTCGGGCGGCAAAAACACTTGCGATATAGTGGCTACGAAGACCAACATTGTGGCTAGCATCCCAAATACCTAGTTCACAATTCCAAAAAGGCTGCCCGAAAGCGTTTCTTATTGCCTGAACTCCTGAGTAAGCATTATTTACTAGTAGATCGAGTTGTCCATCCTGCTCATCTTGGATGCGCTCAAATAGTAAACGCACTTGTTCATCGTCGCTGTGGTCTACTTGAACAGGAATGCACACACCACCGATTTCGTCAATAGCTGATTGGGTTTCACTAAGACTCCCTGAAACCCCATCACTGGAAGAGTTATTGAGGCTACGTCCGGTGACGTATACAGTTGCCCCAGCCTCAGCCAACCCAATAGCAATTCCTTTGCCAATTCCCCGTGTACCACCTGTTACCAACGCCACTTTATCTTCAAGGTTTTTCATAACTCCTCCTTCTCCCTGCTCCCTGCCCCTTTATCGGTATAGCCAAACACGCAAGAGTGAAAGCAGTTGCTCAGTATCTACGGGTTTGGTGATGTAATCAGATGCGCCTGCTTCAATGCACTTCTCGCGATCGCCTTGCATGGCTTTAGCAGTCAGTGCAATAATCGGCAAAGATTGAAATTGCTCGTTTTGGCGGATTAAGCGTGTTGTATCGTAACCATCCATTTCTGGCATCATTACATCCATCAAAACAACATCAATATCTGGTGTAGTTTCCAATAGGTTAATTCCCTCTCTACCATTTTCAGCGTATAAAACTTGTATTTGATAACGCTCCAGCATACTTGTCAGCGCGAAAATATTCCGCACATCGTCGTCTACGATTAGCGCTTTTTTGCCAGCGAGTAAGTGGTCTATGGAATGCAGTTGTTCGAGTATTTGTTGTTTTGGTGCTGGTAAATTTGCTTGGACTCGGTGTAAAAATAATGCTGTTTCATCAAGGAGACGCTCAGGCGATCGCACATCTTTAATGATGATTGTTTCAGCAATCCGCCTTAGTTCAGTTTCTTGAGCTTTGCTAATTTCTCTACCGGTGTAAACGATGATTGGCAATGTTTTGCCGTTAGGTAGAAGTTTAATCTGTTCGATTAATTCAAACCCGGTCATGTCGGGCAGCCCTAAATCAAGGACAAGACAATCAAAATGCTGGTTGCGGATGGCTTCTAGCGCTGCTGCACCAGTGCCAACAGCAATGGTAGAAACATCGCTATTGCCAATTAACTCGACAATGCTATGCCGTTGAATGTCGTCGTCTTCGACTACCAGTAAATTTTTTACCTGGCGTTCAACAAAACCTTTAATTTTAGTCAACCCCTCAGATATTGTCTCACTAGTTAAGGGTTTTTGTAGATATGCGATCGCACCTAGTTGCAAACCACGCTGTCTTCCTTCCTCAACTGTCATGATGTGTACAGGAATGTGGCGGGTATTTGGATCATGCTTGAGGCGATCTAATACCGTCCAACCATCCATTTCTGGCAACCTGATATCTAGCAAAATGGCTGAAGGCTGGAATTGCTGCGCTAGCGCTAAACCTGTACTGCCATTTTGGGCTGTTATCACCTTGAATCCATGTTGTTGCGCCATATCTATGAGGATACGGGCAAAATTTACGTCATCCTCGACGATTAACAAGACGCGATCGCCTACGGCAATAGTAGCGCGATCGTCATTAATCAGTACTGAGTGCTGAGTGGGGAGTGAGGAGTGGGGAGTGATGGATTGTGTTGATGTAGACTCAGGACTCAGCCCTCGAAACTCAGGACTTAATTGGGGGAAAAAGAATGTAAAGGTGCTACCTTGGCCGGGTTGACTTGTGAGTTTAATTTCACCACCGAAGAGACGGGCGATTTCGCGGCTAATTGATAAGCCTAATCCAGTACCGCCGTATCTCCGACTGGTAGAGCCATCGGCTTGCTGAAACGCCTCGAAAATAACTTTTTGCTTGTCGGGCGCGATGCCAATCCCTGTATCACTGACTGAGAAGGCGATGACATTTTGAGCGCTATTTAAAGTTACTTGGTCGTTGCTCCATCCCTGTTTTGCTAGGGCAATTCGCAAGCGAACTTCCCCTTGTTCTGTAAACTTAAAAGCGTTGGAAAGGAGATTTTTTAATACTTGTTGTAAGCGTTTGACATCTGTGTAGATGGTTGCGGGTAAGTCGGAAGTAAGTTCGATTGCAAAGGCAAGTCTTTTGTTTTGAGCGATTTGCCGGAAAGTACGCTCAATTTGTTCGCCCAAGTCTACTAAGGGCATTTGGGTCATGTCAATTGACATTGTTCCAGATTCAATTTTAGCGAGATCCAGAATGTCATTGATTAACGCCAACAAATCAGTACCGGCTGAGTAAATTGTCTGGCTATATTCAACTTGCTTGGCACTGAGATTGTGATCGATGTTATCTGCCAACAATTTCGCCAAAATCAACAAGCTATTCAACGGTGTCCGCAGTTCGTGGGACATATTAGCCAGAAACTCAGATTTGTATTTGGAAGAAAGGGCGAGTTGTTCAGCCTTGTCTTCTAAAGAGAGTCTTGCTTGTTCAATTTCCCGATTTTTGCGCTCGACTTCTTTCTTTTGCATCGCCAACAACTCTGCTTTTTCTTCTAACTCAGCGTTGGTTTGTTGCAGTTCCTCTTGCTGTCCTTTGAGTAAGTCTTCTGAAGTTTTGAGTGACTGGGCTTGTTGTTCTAAGCGCTTGTTGGTTTCCCGGAGTTCATTTTGCTGGGTTTGGAGTTCTTCAGCCAAAGATTGCGACTGCTTGAGTAATTCTTCGGTTCGCATGGATGCTGCGATCGTGTTGAGGACGATCGCTATACTTTCGGTAAGCTGGTCAAAGAATGTTAGATGAATTTCGCTAAAGCGGCGGAAGGATGCTAATTCTATGACTGCTGTCACCTGTCCTTCAAAGAGTACAGGTAACACCACGGCATTAAGTGGAGCCGCTTCTCCTAAACCAGAGGTAATTCTGACATAATCACTTGGTACATCCGTCAGCAGTATTCGCTCTTTTTCTAAAGCGCATTGTCCCACCAAACCTTCACCCAAGTGGAAGCGGTTAGCTAAATGTCTGCGTTCCCGGTAAGCGTAGCTACTAATTAGTTTTAAGAACGGTGTATTTTCCCCAGACTCCATCAGGAAGAATACGCCGTGTTGCGCTCCTACCAATGGTGCTAGTTCTGAGAGAATTAGTTTCGATACGGTTTCTAAGTCTCGCTGCCCTTGCAGCATTCTGGTAAACTTGGCTAAGTTAGTTTTTAACCAGTCTTGCTCAGTATTTTTCTGCGTTGTCTCCCGCAGGTTGGCAATCATCTGGTTGATGTTGTCTTTGAGTATTGCTACTTCGCCCAGTGCTTCGACGGCAATTGAACG
The DNA here is from genome assembly GCF_034931145.1 of Nostoc sp. UHCC 0252. Taxonomy (NCBI): domain Bacteria; kingdom Bacillati; phylum Cyanobacteriota; class Cyanophyceae; order Nostocales; family Nostocaceae; genus Nostoc; species Nostoc sp. UHCC 0252. The sequence goes on from NZ_JAYGHE010000128.1 coordinate 4,057, forward strand.
AGTTAAATCACCCTTAGTTACAGCTGTAGCAACTTCTGCGATCGCTCGCAACTGAGTTGTCAGTGTAGCAGCCAATTCGTTCACGTTGTCCGTTAAATCTTTCCAAGTCCCAGCCGCCCCAGGGACTCTAGCTTGTCCTCCCAACTTCCCTTCGATTCCCACTTCCCGCGCTACTGTGGTTACTTGATTGGCAAATGTCGCTAGGGTATCAATCATCTCGTTGATTGTCTCTGCCAAGGTTTCAATTTCTCCCTTAGCATCTAGCATTAGTTTTCGTTTCAAGTCGCCGTTAGCAACCGCCGTTACAACTCTGGCGATACCGCGCACTTGTGCCGTTAAGTTCCCCGCCATCGAGTTAACGTTATCTGTTAAATCTTTCCAAGTCCCTGCAACACCTTGCACTTGGGCTTGTCCGCCCAACTTACCTTCAGTTCCCACTTCCCGCGCCACCCGCGTTACTTCACTTGCAAAGGAACTAAGTTGATCCACCATTGTGTTGGTGGTGTTCTTCAAGTCTAAAATTTCGCCTCTGGCATCGACGGTAATTTTCTTAGATAAGTCGCCATTCGCTACCGCTTTCGTAACTTCCGCGATGTTGCGAACTTGTCCGGTGAGGTTCCCCGCCATCGAGTTCACGTTGTCTGTTAAATCTTTCCAAGTCCCAGCTACTCCTCTGACGTAAGCTTGTACGCCTAATTTACCTTCCGTTCCCACCTCACGGGCAACCCTTGTTACTTCTGATGCAAAGGAATTTAGCTGATCCACCATTGTATTAATGGTGTTTTTGAGTTCCTGAATTTCGCCTTTTACATCGACAGTGATTTTCTTGGATAAGTCGCCGTTTGCAACGGCTGTCGTAACTTCGGCAATGTTCCGCACCTGTGCCGTCAAACTTCCCGCCATGAAGTTTACGCTGTCAGTTAAATCTTTCCAAGTGCCGGCTACACCTTTAACTTCTGCTTGTACGCCCAACTTCCCTTCAGTTCCCACTTCCCGCGCCACCCGCGTCACTTCACTTGCAAAGGAGTTGAGTTGATCCACCATTGTGTTGACGGTGTTTTTCAACTCTAAAATTTCACCTTTAACATCAACGGAGATTTTCTTAGATAAGTCGCCATTTGCTACAGCTGTGGTAACGGCGGCAATGTTTCGCACCTGTGCCGTTAAACTTCCCGCCATGAAGTTCACGCTGTCGGTTAAGTCTTTCCAAGTGCCAGCTACACCGCGCACATCTGCTTGTACGCCTAGTTTACCCTCACTTCCCACTTCACGAGCAACCCGCGTCACTTCACTTGCAAAGGAGTTGAGTTGATCCACCATTATATTGATGGTATTCTTAAGTTCCAGAATTTCGCCTTTGACAGCAACAGTAATTTTCTTAGATAAGTCACCATTGGCGATCGCAGTTGTAACTTCGGCAATGTTCCGCACCTGTGCCGTCAAGCTTCCCGCCATGAAGTTTACACTGTCGGTTAAATCTTTCCAAGTACCAGCAACGTCTTTGACTTCCGCTTGTACGCCCAACTTCCCTTCAGTTCCCACCTCACGCGCAACCCGTGTTACTTCACTTGCAAAGGAACTAAGTTGATCCACCATCGTGTTGATGGTATTTTTCAACTCCAGAATTTCACCTTTGACATCAACGGTGATTTTCTTGGATAAGTCGCCTGTTGCAACCGCCGTAGTTACTTCGGCAATATTCCGCACCTGTGCCGTTAAACTTCCCGCCATGAAATTCACGCTGTCAGTCAAATCTTTCCAAGTACCTGCCACTCCCTTAACTTCTGCTTGCACACCCAACTTCCCTTCACTGCCCACCTCACGGGCAACCCTTGTTACTTCTGATGCAAAGGAATTAAGTTGATCCACCATTGTGTTGATGGTATTTTTCAACTCCAGAATTTCTCCTTTCACATCCACAGTGATTTTCTTGGATAAGTCGCCTGTTGCAACCGCCGTAGTCACTTCCGCAATATTTCGCACCTGTGCCGTTAAACTTCCCGCCATGAAGTTCACGCTGTCAGTTAAATCTTTCCAAGTGCCAGCCACGCCGCGCACATCAGCTTGCACACCTAATTTACCTTCACTTCCCACCTCACGGGCAACCCTTGTTACTTCTGATGCAAAGGAACTAAGTTGATCCACCATGATATTGATGGTGTTCTTCAGTTCAAAAATTTCACCTCTGACATCAACGGTGATTTTTTTAGACAGATCACCATTTGCGATCGCAGTTGCAACTTCGGCAATATTTCGCACCTGTCCGGTGAGATTTCCCGCCATCAAGTTCACGTTATCAGTCAAATCTTTCCAAGTACCGGCCACTCCTGGGACTTCTGCTTGCACGCCTAACTTACCCTCAGTTCCCACCTCACGGGCAACTCTTGTCACTTCTGATGCAAAGGAATTAAGTTGATCCACCATTGTGTTAATAGTGTTTTTCAACTCTAAAATTTCACCTTTCACATCAACAGTGATTTTCTTAGATAAGTCGCCATTTGCAACAGCCGTTGTTACTTCCGCAATATTCCGCACTTGTGCCGTCAAGCTTCCCGCCATAAAGTTTACGCTGTCGGTAAGGTCTTTCCACGTACCCGCTACCCCGCGAACTTCTGCTTGACCGCCTAATTTTCCTTCAGCACCCACCTCACGGGCAACCCTGGTAACTTCTGATGCAAAGGAATTAAGTTGATCCACCATGATGTTGACGGTGTTTTTCAACTCTAAAATTTCGCCTTTCACATTGACAGTGATTTTCTTAGATAAGTCGCCATTTGCTACCGCCGTTGTCACTTCCGCAATGTTACGGACTTGGGCTGTTAAATTCCCTGCCATCAAGTTAACGTTGTCGGTTAAATCTTTCCAAGTACCTGCTACACCCTTAACTTCTGCTTGTACGCCCAACTTCCCTTCAGTTCCCACTTCACGCGCCACCCGCGTTACTTCACTTGCAAAGGAGTTAAGCTGATCCACCATCGTGTTGACGGTGTTTTTGAGTTCGAGAATTTCGCCTTTGACATCAACAGTGATTTTTTTGGATAAGTCACCATTTGCGATCGCAGTGGCAACTTCGGCAATGTTGCGAACTTGTCCGGTGAGATTTCCCGCCATCAAGTTAACGTTATCAGTCAAATCTTTCCAAGTGCCAGCAACACCTTGCACTTCGGCTTGAACGCCCAATTTACCTTCGGTTCCCACTTCCCGCGCCACTCGCGTTACTTCCGAAGCAAAGGAACCGAGCCGATCTACCATCGTGTTGACGATATTCGCGGTTTGCAGAAACTCACCTTGAAGGGGTCTGCCATCAATTTCTGTTGCGATCGTTTGCGATAAGTCACCATTGGCGACTGACCGAATCACCCTAGTAGTTTCAGCTGTTGGTTGAACTAAATCTGTAATTAGAGTATTGACAGAAGTAACGCAATCTGACCAAGAACCGCGAACATCTCCGAGAGAGGCACGTTCAGCAATTTTGCCTTCTTTGCCGACAACGTTACCGATCCGTTGTAGTTCCGCCGCCATTCGCTCATTTCGATCAATAATATCGTTGAGCGTATCAGCTATTTTTCCCGCTACACCAGTATGATCTATGGGCATCCGAGTAGAGAAATCACCTTGCTTAACAGCATTCAGGGTTCTCAGTAGCTGATTTAAATCTAGATTATCGCTGTCTCTAGTCAACTGTTCGGTTGCCATAACCTTATCCTTAATAAATAATAAATTTTTGTATTATTTGCGACCCGTACCCGCCTGATCTCCTTTCAGATGATGCTTAACATTTGTTGGACTTCAAGCAATAGTCGGGTGAATTTAACATTTAACTATTATGCACCTGCTGTCTGGATAGTAGTGCTGCTAGCACTCTCTGGAGTATCATAATCAATCATAGCTAGCTGGCAAATATTTCTCAAACAAATAGACGAGCCAGACAATTAGGGAATTTAAGTTTCATTAACTTTTACGTAAATGCAACGAAAATCAATTGATACTTGCCAACTGCGTAGACACGGGGTGACTTTTCGCAGACATTGCCTAATTGAACTAATCGTGATATTTTAATGAGCTTCATTATTATTACACTTCAATTGGAATAAGAATTTATGATTAATATTTCTAAATTAAGTAAGATTGACTTTTTAATTTTGATTGTTGTTGTCATAATTGGTGTTATACATTTACCTTTTCCTTTCTCAGGGGATCAAGCCCTATTTACAACAGGTGCTTTAGAAATGCAACAGGGAAAAGTACTGTATCGAGATTTTTGGGATTTAAAGCAACCAGGAATTTATTACTTTTACTTTTTAGCAGGAACTTTATTTGGTTTTAGTGAAATTGGTATCCATATATTTGAACTTATTTATATGGTACTTTTCTCTATCATATTGCAACTAACTCTTAAACCTTATTTTCGGCATCAGACAATAGCAAGCTTAGTGCCATTATTAACAGTTGGTACTTACTATGTTTCTTCATACCATCGGCAACTTACTCAAGTAGAAGGGCTAGTTGGGTTCCCTTTATTTTTATGTCTTTGGTTGACTTATGAATCTTTTAGTTGTGAAGGTAAACCAAGATTTTTTCAACTTTTGCTCTCAGGCTTGATGGGCGGAATAGTCTTAATATTTAAATTAATATTTTTGCCGATTTTAATTGGCTTTTGGCTAACTGTATTACTCCATTCCGTATTAATTAAGCATCATAAATTCAAAGAAAACATTATTGAGGTTTTGCTGCCAATTTTTATTGGAGTTCTTTTTCCTATTTTAGGTGTAGTCAGTTATTTTGCCTCGGTTGATAGTTTAGCAATTGTATATAAAACATTTTTTGTATATCCAAGTCAGGTGGTTGCTAGCGGTGATTTTAGTATATATAAGCTACTTTTTGGAACAGCATGGTTTTTAAAGAGTTTTGTAACTTTAATTTTACTAGCTATTGTTGCAGTAAATGTCTCATTGCGTCAAAGTAAAAATTTATTAACTTTGCTATTTGTTGTTTGGTTTATTTTTGGACTGGCTATTATTTTTTTACAAACTAGGTCACTATGGAGTTATCATTATTTACTACTATTTGTACCCACAGGGATTTTAGCAGCTAAAGGTTTAGATATATTATGGCAGCCTTTCAAAGAATCGAATTCACGACTAATTAAGATTTTGATACCAATTTTATTTTTATTACCTTTATTATTTAATTTGCAATCAAAGATTGTCGCCTTAGTTCAGAATAACTTTGCTTTAACTAAAGATACACAATTGCAATATCAGGCTGCATTTAGAAAAGATTATCCATCACTTCGTTCAGAGGTTGAATTTCTCTCTCAGCCAGAAAGTTTAGCTGGTGAGATTTTCGTTGCAGGCGATCCTTCTATTTACTACTTATCTGGACGAACTCAAGCAACATCATTAAATGCCTGGTCACTTGAATTATTTTTACCTGAACAATGGCCGCAACTTTTAAAGGAGTTAGATTCATCCAAGCCTCCTTATATATTTATTCTTGATAACTATCAGTCTTTGATTAGAAAAGAGTTTCCAAAGATTTTAGAATTGATTGACGAAAGATATCGTATTTTATCCAAAAGTAATGATGGTATTTGGTATATTTTAAACTATAAGAATCCGAGTTGAATTTTTAAAATATATAGGCATTTGTATAGCGCTGCACAGCCAAATTGATGCATTCTAAATAGAAACTATTGGTATTTTATTTAAGCTTTCCCTCGCTTCTTCCAGAGTCATTTCTTAGACATTTGCACCAGGTAACTCTTGAACGTAGCCAATATAGTGTTTCCTAGTCTGCTGAGGTACAAATATCTGCGTACCTCTGCGCTTTACTTCGCGTCCCTTTGCGTTTCAAAATATTATCTGTACCTCACTTAACTGGGAATCGCTATATACCAGTCTTGTACCTTTTCAAATACCGTAGTAAAAGAAAGAGTTTTCCATATAATTTTCTAGCTTAGAACACAAAAGTCAGCTTTATAACTTTCTAAGATATAAATCCTAGAACAATAATCCCTTGACGAGAAGCTCTACTATAGATTTTTGGTAATCTATGTCTAGGTA
>NZ_JAYGHE010000129.1:0-9876 GCF_034931145.1 Nostoc sp. UHCC 0252
TTGGTGAAGCGAAAGAAGGATTCATAATCTCCATCAAGCAAAGGAATTCTAGTTATGAAACGGAATCAAGGACAAGTAATTGTTGTAAGTCTCACTGGTACATTAGCGGCCGTATCTATTGGGTATTTAGGAGTGCAAATTTTTGGCAGAAATACAATGTACATAATTTCTACAGCCATGCTTGGGCTAGGTACTGGAGGAACTATCGGTCAGATTTTGGTAGAGAAAAGGCAGCAGCGAGTAATACAAACACAATCAAAACAAAGATAGGAGCAATCGTATGGAAGCTTCAAAAGTTGTCACCATCCCGAATCACTGGACATCACCAAAATACTCGTTAGGGCAAAGAACCAAGCAGGGGATGATTGTAGGGGTTCAGTATTATCCACCCAATAATCTACTGACTGGCTTATGTAACGAATCTTGGCGTTATGCTGTGCTGGATAAAAACGATTTCTCAGAAGTGGCACATCTTGAAGAGGAGAAAATTTCCCCGCTTACACCAAGCGAATTACGCGCTGAACTTGAAGCTGAAATTGAAAGATATCAGCGTGAAATACTAATTCTCAAGCAAGAGTTAGTGCAAGCTTGAACTTCCTATCCGGCAACTAATGAAACGACGTGCAACTTCGAGCCAAAAGATTTAAGAAAAAAGCCCCGTTTTGGGGCTTTTTTTCACCCCTGTTTTTTTTCATCAACCTCGCCACAATCCCCGTGACACCCATTGTGTATAGCTTTGGGGGATATGCTGTGACACAAAACGAGTAAATTGACCCCGCCGCTTTCTGTGACATTGGCGTTATAGCAAGGGTTTCGGCGTTTGCTCGAACCTCGCCGCCTTCGGTGACATCTATACACAGCAGGGCTTTTCGATGTCACGGCAGACTTCGCCGCTTTATTCTGCCACTTTGTGACGCGACCCTATGCGACGAAAAAAGTAGCTTTTTACTGGATTTGAAATGCTACTGTGAAAAATAGTTATATTGTAATCGCCTGGGTGTGGGCGGTTACGCCATCGCTAAATTCTTGGCAATTCTTCGTTATGTCTATATTTGGATATGGTATTAATTAATGCTCATCTGTGCTAATAGCCAAATTCCTTTTCCCCGTTCCCTGGTTTACGCTACCTATCGGGACAAACTGGTTGAGCTAGTTCCTTATATGCCAAACGTGCGCGACATCGAAGTTAAATCACGTAGTGAAGTAGGCAGTAATATTTATACTGTCAATGAATGGCGCGGTGGCAGTGAGATTCCAGCAGCAGCAAGAGTTTTGCTCAGTGAAGATATGCTCTCTTGGACAGAATATAATACCTGGAATCAGGCAGATTTGACAGTTGAATGGCGTATTGAAACTCACGCTTTTACAGAAGCAGTTAAGTGTTCTGGCAAAAATCGCTTTTTGCAGGATGGTAATAGTACAGTAATTGAAAGCCGTGGTGAACTAGTGATTGACCCGAAGCAGATCAAGGGAGTACCATTCTTCCTCACAAGTAAAATTGCTCATCTCGTTGAAGATTTGTTGGGGAAAAATATACAACCAAACCTCGTAGCAATGAGTGCGGGAGTGCGTCAGTATCTAGAGCAAAATCAATTAGATTGATATACTGCTTTTCAATCTAATGGCACACTTGTTCATTTGAAAGACTAGCGTTGAGCGGGGAGTAAATCAAACCAATCACAATTACGTTTTGCGTCGGGGTCTAAATCCCCGTCACAAAACGTGCTGCTTGATAGAACCTATGCAACTTAAACCACTGAATTACAGTAAATGTATTAAAAGCTAAATATTCACTATGCATTCGCTATACTTGCTAACTCTAACCATCGACTCAATTCTTTTTGGTTAATGATGCGTAACTTAGAGAAAGGAATACGGCGTTTAGATGCCCAACGGTACAGGGTTCGCAAAGTTACTTTATAGCCTGTTTTTTCATAGATATAGTCTGGTAATTCTCGCCCTAAAAGTGGAAGTTCCAGATTTTCTAAATCAATGCCAAAATTGGTAAATCGTGCCTTATCCTTCATCAGTAACAATGAAACGTCAGATAAAGAATACTTTTTGAAAGGGTTTTGACGTTTCAAATATATCAGTCCTAATAGATAGCAGCATTCTTTAATCTTGACTTCTCTCTTGTAAGGCTGAACCCCACATATTCTCAGACAGTTACGCCAAGTTCTTTGAGAAATATTCTTACCTAAAATATGTTCACAAGCTGTTTTCACCCAAGCAAGACTGTATGCTTCTTGAATATTTTGCATATTTTGTTGCTCCCTTTACTTCAACAATGCCCAGGTTAAACCTGGGCGCGAAAATTACTCTTCTTCTCCCTGATTGGCAACGTCAGGGGAAATTTTCTCTCTCAAGCGTTTGTTAATCATTCTCTTGTTACTGCGCTCGACATAAATGCCAAAACCGTTTTCCCAAAATACACGGTGCAGTTCTGATAATTTCCAACCCTCAAACTCGGCCAGTTCTTCTGCTTCTTCAAAGAGTGCAGTTGGCACGTAAAGTTCAATCCTGGTCATTCCCTGTGCTTTTGTTCTAGGCATTGTTGCATCCATATTTAATCACCCAGATTATCAAATGAGATTGGTTATGGGACAAGAACCCTACAAATAAATATTTTTAGATTCTTATGTGATATGTAGCTAATATATACTATATTAGTGGTGTAGTATCATATAAGAAACACAGTAATATGGAAAAAATCAAACAAATACTTACTTTGCAAGGGATTGAGTTCGATGAGGGCGATATTTTGTCCGCCGCATCAGCTATTGGCATGGATGTTGATAATTTGAATGATGCCGAAGCCCAGGAAGTGGCAATTCAAGTTGCACAAGCCAAGAAATCAACTGCTCTGACCACTGCTAATGGCAAATCCAAAAATGGCAACGGTAAGTTAGGTAAAAACTCACCCCGCCGTAAATCTGTTCCTCCATTGCAAGGAGCGATCGCTCATGCATCCCAGGTTTCAAATCAAGAAATTCAATCTCTGGAGGATGTTCTCAACGTCGGGATTGATGCTTACACAACCGACAAAGCCGACCAGTTGTTATCAACGATTCGCAATGCTCCTAAAGACGTGGTGAGTAAGTTTGTCTCTAAGGCGATGGAGGAGGAAGCTGACGTAGATTCCTTTCGTGCAATCGGTGACGAACTCGTTGCGGGTATTTTCGGCATTAGCCCAACAAATGCAGCCGAATAAATTCATTGGATTAGCAGCAGTACTGAATCTGCTGCTATTAACCCTCGTTTTGGGCGTGGCAATATATGGAGCAACAAGACCAAACCCATCGCAAAGCATTAAATATTCACCTGAAGAAGGACGGCGAGTTGAATCTGTCAGGGCTGACACTAGAAAATCTGACAACAGAAGAATTCCTGGTAGTCCAGCAAATTATTGATGAGTCGAGAGTGCGATCAAAGGACAATAGACAGATTGAGGAGTTAATGCAACGGGGAATGATGGCTCAAACTGCGATCGCAGCTTTTACTATATTGATGTTTTCGTTCATGGGCATATATGGCATAACCCGATATATCGGCTCACAAGTTCAACAAGTTCAGCAGACTTATACGCAGGAGTCAGGAGTCAGGAGTCAGAATTCAGAAGAACTGAATAGGTAGATTTGAAAAGTAAAAATTTAATACTTTATAGTCTATTCATTCAGTACTACAATTCTTTATTCTGGCTCCTGACTTCTGGATTCTTTAATTAGTAGTTAAAGGGGAGAAAAGAATGTTAGGAAAATGGCTTCCTGGTTTATTCGGCGGTAAAGGTGATGGAGTAGTATCAACGGATTTAAGAGTTGGGGATGCTACCCAAATTGAGGGTAATTTACCTTCATCAATCCGCGATCGCTACACATTGCCAGCTTACACTACAGCAAAGCAGGTTCTTGATGAAGCAGAAGTGGCTGGCACTCTAAAAGCACAGAAGTGGTTGCACACTAAATTTTCCCGGCATAGGCTCAAGCAGTTGCAATCCTTGGCAGAGATGTATAAAAACCAATTGGCATATTCAAGTGAAGCCATGAAGGTTGAGGAGGATTTGCAGCGAACCAGGGGATTACATGGGGAAGCGGTGATCCGTCATGCTTTCGGTTCTCTTGAACAACAACGCCAGTTGGGGGGATACGAGAAAGCATTTGATGAGGTGGGAGATTCATTCAGATTTTAGGTTATGCAAATCAAGCTCTCTCATATAGGATATGCAGTGTCTGGGGTTGGCTTTTCTATGTTTATGGGTTATCTATCCGTTGCCAGCCCCGTTAGTCGATACATTCTTTGGTTTATTGGCATAATTTCCATCTGCTGCATAGTTCTGGGGTTATTCAACTTTGGCGGTTTAGTCATTAAAGGATTCGGCTTCAACCGCAAAACTTTCATTATTGGATTAATGCCTGGAGTCATATTTCTGTTTGTGTTTTTGACTTTAGTTGCAGCCGGTGTTGCGTTGGGGGTGAGGTAATGGGATTTGAATTACAACGTCTAACTGCCAGTAGCGTCATTCATGCCGAACGGAGTATTTTATGTTCTTTAGGAGCAAGTACAGTGTTATGTCTGTCTGCTCCTTTTTTCTTAAACACTGACCGAATAACAACCGGGATGCTGCTTGGTGCGGGAACTGTGAGCGCTGGCTTATTTGGGGTATCCGCCCAAATCAGCGAAAGTAAGGAAAAAGTTTACCAGTCTTTGCTAGAAGCTGACCTGAAATCACTTAAACAGCATTTACAAGGTGAGGCTGTTTATGATTATGTTACGACTGCGATCGCAGCTAAACGCAGAGTTGCTGACTATGTGAATCGGCTACCAGTGCAAGAGCGCCCCCGGTGGATAGCTGAATATCAGTTGCAAGGGTTGGTTACACTCCCAGAACCACCAGCACAACAATCACCTTCACCGACTGGTATTCCCAATCCCGATATTGCTGACATTGATGAAGAATCGGTGCAGTCCGTGATTAATCCGGGTGCGATGAAAGTTCTCCAAGCGATCGCAGCTAATTATCCTGAGTACATCAGAATTGATGGTGCTTGGATTGATGAACTGTGTGATGCTGCATCTAATCAAAATATGACCCTTCGCAGTAATCACCATTTCTACATTTCTGGTGGAACACAATCCGGCAAGTCAACTCTGGCTGGAGTGATTATTAATAAAATTGCTGCAAAATCTCAAAGTCCGGCAATTGTCATTGGTAGTGATCCAAAAGATGAAGTTACCAGATGGCTGTGCAAGTTCAGCCGTAAGTTTGACGGCATGAAAGCCTTAAGAGATTGGATTACTTTCGCCACTAACATGATTGACCAACAAAAAGCTAGGGTTGCAAAAGTTGGTGGTGAATGTCAGGGTGTTCCCGAATTATTTCTTGCTCAGGATGAGGTTGATAGTGTTTATGGTGGTGGCAAGGGACTTCCGGGAATGGTTGATGCTGATACTGCCAAAGACTTGCAAGGTTTTTGGAACTATATCATCAAATTCACCGCCGGACTTAAAGGACATGGGGTGTTTATGGGCCAGTCCCCGCTCTCTGGAGAAACCGGATTTAGCCGCCCATCCTTGAAAAATGTTTGCTTTATTGCTGTAGGGCAGACATCGAGTTATATCCTTGACCATCCCCAGGATTTCGTAAACGTTAAAAAGGAGATTTTGGAAATCTTGCGACAGGCTTGCGAACTGTTGGATAAAGCCGGAGTTCGATATGCTCTGGTAATTCCAACTCGTGGTAATCCTTTTATAGCTCTAATACCTGAATTTGATATCAAAGGTCTAGAACAAAAACAAGATTCCAAGCCGAATGGTGAGACTGTTCATAGTTCTAAAAATAATCAACAATCCTCACAGCAGCAGGTTGACTGGTATCAAGAAATTAGAAAATGGGCAACAGAATTAGGAAGAAGACCGCATTTTCAGGAAATCAAACAAAAGTGGCACGAATTAACGGGGCAAGAGTTAAACGAAAAGGGGGCGAAATTACTATTAGAAAATCTCGGTTTTCCCGATCCGGTGAACTAGACTGGAATGCTCGGTATGGCGATTTGAAAAATTATAAGAAGAAAGTGGCAATCGCTCATAAACAACATCGACAAGCTCATAGTAAATGCTGCTGTTGTTTAAGGTCTGAAGCTACTCAAATGCACCATACTGAGTATACTTATACCAATTACGAAAAGTTGGGAATCAATTGGTTTCCACTGTGTGACAAGTGCCATCACGAAGTTGCACATTCATCAAATAACTGGATTAAAAATAGGGCTGACCCAGTTCGGAAGAATAAAAACACAGAAGAATTTAAAGCGCGTTTACAGCTTGGATTTAAACTATTATATGGAGGGATAAAATGGTAATTAAACCAGTTATGAGTTATCAATTTAAAAGGTATAAGGTATATAGATATTGGATAAAGAAACGCCAATTTAGGACTTCCATTTTTCTGGATGTGGCGTTTCTCCAAGAATTCAACTTTTCACTGATAACTGTTTATCTTTAACTTACTTAATGAAAATCTCAGCAGAATATTTTAGTTTAATTGGAGTTGAATTAAATGTATAACGATGAATATGACAATTTTAGTTTTGAAGAACAATTATATTTGACTGAAGAACAAATCAGACGGCGACACAATCAGCAGATGTTTTTGCGCCGAAATGCCCAACTGTTGCAGCAAGAGTTAAGCTTTGAGGCTGAATTGTTAGAAGAAAATCCAGAATTAGCTCAGACGATTCATTCTTTTAATATGCAGGAGATTCAGAGTAATCAGCAAGGGTTACAGAATATTTTAGGTTCAGAAGAATCAGCGTCAAAAGAGCAAAGTGTTTGGAGTAAGTTTTTTCCGGGATTGGGTGGGAGATAAATATGTCTTGGTCGAAATCTATTTCTCTTGATGTTGCTAATAAGCTTTTTAACGTAATTGGGGTTTATTTTGAGCAGAATGACTTAGAGGGTGGTTATGTCGCCAAATATGAAAATAAGATATTGAGAAGGCCAACGTTAACCGCTTGCTGTATGGCTGTTTTAACTGACTGGGTAACAATAAAGGAGGAATAAATTTATGCTACAACTGGCTCAGATAAATCCAAATTCCTTTAGTCTGGTCTGATTGATACTAGTTTTCAGTCTTATAAATTCGATGAAATTCCAGATTAACTATGGATAACTTGCAAGAATTAATAAACACAACTCAACCCAACGTTGAAATAATTCAAGAATCTGAAACTAAAATTACTTTGCAGGGTAATTTCATTTCCAAATCTGGCACTGATGACCTGGAGTATTTTATTGGTTTGAGGTTAATCTCAGCATCTTTTCCTTTTAATAACAAGCTAGAGCGCCGTACTTATCAAAAACCAAAAATGATTACTTGTGAAAATTCCTAATCAGCTTGAATTTAAAGGTAACACGATTGAGGCACACGAGAACCATAAAGGGTTTGAAATAATCGTTACCTATTACCAACCAGATCCCTACGATGTAGGTTCTTATATCTACTACATTAGAAATTCTAGTTTGGAGTTAGTAGTCGATAGCTATAAAGACCGATCATACGGGGAAGAGTCACTAGAAAAAGCATTAATTTTTGCAAGATTCACTATAGAAAATCATTTGATTGAAGATTAACTATAGCTTTTGAGCAAAATATGGAATTTGACTATAGAGCAATAGGAGATAAAGACAAATGGGGATTAAAGTGACTTACTCAGTTTATATAGAATCTAACTCTGGCACAAAAGCGGATGTGTTAACCAATTTGCCTGATAAAACTGAAGCGGTAGAATCTGCCTTAAAACTGAATCATATTGTCAAGGACGCAGGATACAGAGGTAAGGCTTGTAAAGTTGTTAACCATGATGGGGAAAAATGATGCTTGGAATAATCAAAACTGAGAATTTACATCAGGAGAAAAATATCCAACCAAGCGTTTCATCGGAAAACTTCAAGCTGTTTTGATAATAACCCATTTCGACTTTTTGATATTGTTTAGATATTGGTCAGCGTAGCAGAAAGCTGCTGCCTTATCGTATTTTGCTATATTCAGTGCTTGTAACAATACGGATAAAGGAATTGCCACCTGTGTGAGCTTTTCGGCTAATATTACTGACTCTTCTTCTGTTGCCGCTACTGTCGCTTCTAATGATTCAAATTTTATTTGCTTATTTATACGGTTATCTAACAGTGTAGTATCAGCCATAAATGCACCTTCAAAACTTGTATAATGCAGTTTCACTGAAAGGCAGCAGGAATGAATCCGTGTTTGTGCGGGACTTATTGATCAGCTAACTTCATGAATCCGCACAATTGCTGTAGCGAGTGCATATTGATTAAAAATCTCGTTCGCCATCTTTTTCCAAGATTGAAATTAATTCCGACACTCGCATATTTTCTCCCGTCCAAACTTTATCTAGTAACCCCAAATTTTCAAGAGTTAGGTCGCTCTCTTTCATTATCGATACATCTGTTTTGCCCAGTGCCATTAACAAATCTTCAAATACCACTAAGCCATTAAACTCCAAGCCTTGAATCTCGGCTGACGCTAAGGCTGACAATCGCTCACCACAAATCTCAATCATGAACCAATCACAAAAATCTTTTTCCAGTAATGGATGACGACCACCGATCCCTTGCATCAGCCATAGACCATAGATACTGGCTGTCGGATCATCCATTGTGGCTAAACGTTTAGCTGCCACCTTCCCAAGATTCTCAAAAAATCGCACACCTAAAGCTTTTTCTAACATCTGCATTGACTCTGGTAGTGCATGAGCTACAACAGAAATTTGGCTATTTTCTAGTTGTTTAGAATGATATTTTTCTAAATATTCATTTGCTTCTTTTGATGCCAACATCCTCCCATCTGGGTGTAAGTTGAAATCAACCCCTGGCTTGAAACCTCCTTCAACTAGTTTTTGAGTCATGCTTGTCGATACATCCTTTACGGCTTGTTGATAACTTTCCTTGCCTACGTATTCTTGCAAGAACCAAACAAAATTTACATACTCTACTTGCACGAGAGCTTCTTTGAGGATTATTGTCTTATCCTCTAATTGCGCTAGGGTTAGGATTTTTTGAATTTCTTGCAGATTTTGACAAGAAATCGCTTCTATCAACTGCTGTTTTAGGA
This sequence comes from Nostoc sp. UHCC 0252, assembly GCF_034931145.1. Taxonomy (NCBI): domain Bacteria; kingdom Bacillati; phylum Cyanobacteriota; class Cyanophyceae; order Nostocales; family Nostocaceae; genus Nostoc; species Nostoc sp. UHCC 0252. The sequence continues at coordinate 9,128 of NZ_JAYGHE010000129.1, forward strand.
GTTCATTTTGCGAATTCATTTATCTCAATGCTCAACAGTACTTCAGTGCGTTAACTATTGTACAGTGACTAATTAAATTACGTTTAAAAATTATTCAAGTTGACATTATTGCAATATACAGTTTCGGAGCTACTTAGAAACTATTGGGGTTATTTTTAAATGTTAAATAATTTATTTAAAGCATCTTCCGCTAATATCCTCTCATTGCATTGTTCTCGGTTAAACATGATTGATTTAAGTGTTATTTTTAATTTTTTATTTTGTGTATTCAGAAATTTTGGTGTATTTAGAACCTTTAATAGTGTTGCAATCGCTACATTTTAGATGGGTGATCTCTATTTTTTATATTACTATCTGTCTGATGGCTGATATATCTCTTCTAATTTTCCAAGCAAGCTTATCCGTAAGATAGTTTTATTTTATATGAAAAAACGTTTACTTTAAAGATAAGTTTGAAAAGTATTCGTAGAAATCAGAATTGAAAAATGAAGTGGCAGATTATCCCTTATTGAATTCAAAAAATCACGAATTAACCAAGTAAAACTAACTATTTCAGTCTGACCTTTATTTTGAAGGCTAACTCTGTCATCAAAGAATTGGATTTATCGAACACTATCTCAAAAAAATATGCCTAATATATCAACAAAGCACATTTCTTACTGGATTGACTCAACACCCACAGCTAATTTTCCACTACTTATCAATAATCTATCTGTGGATGTTGCAATTGTCGGTGCAGGTATTGCAGG
>NZ_JAYGHE010000130.1:0-9306 GCF_034931145.1 Nostoc sp. UHCC 0252
ATGCTGTGCCCCTACAGCATGGTCTATGTACGTAGTTTACCGCCGTAGGCATCGCAGGATAATTAAGAAAAGCCTGAAATAGCCTATTTTAGGTAATGCATATCACGATGTATTTGTACAGTGCGTAAGTCTTAAATACTATTCACTTGATAGCAAAATTGCTGCAATAAGTAGATATTGAGTACCAACGCGAATTTTTACTTAACTAACTCAGCATCAACTTTGCCAGCGTCCGATCAAATCTCTGCAATTGGAGCGGTTCAGCGCAGAAAAACCAGTAGCCTTGAATGCTTCATTGAAACTTTCTTGACTACTTCATTGAAACTTTATATTATATAAGGATACCTAAGTTTTCCCGGCCTAGGTATCCAATAGCAACATAACCTATATAAATAGATTGTTAACTATATTCTAGTTACTAATCTTTTTTTTTAAATGCTTCTTAGGACACTTTATAAATTGCTCCTCAAGTAGGATGGCAAAATTATATATAAGGTTTGTTTTAATCTTCAAAATATGTTTATCAAAACCTAATTCATTCTGAATTCCTTACGATTGGTGGATAGCGCAGTGTAAAGGCTGTAAATAAACAGTTACGGGCAGTGGATCGTAGAGATTATCTTGATTATGACCGGAGGCGGAGCGTCTCAGGCTCCGCTTCTGAACTCTTCTTTAACTGCAAAATTTTGTTTTGTAACAGATTCGTTACATCACATTAACGCAGCCTACTTTCTAAAACGAGTTAGCAACTCTAGATTTTTCTAAAGTCGCTACTAATTTCACTCCAAATTCTTCCTCAAACACTCCTTTTTTATAATCTAAACTCCAAAGTTCTAAAGCACAGTCATCATCAGGTTGGGATGGAAAAATCAGTAGGTTGACTTGCCGAAATTGTTGATAATACTCACATCGTACTTGAGCGATCGCACCAATTTGCCGTCTATCTAATGCCACCGCTAATCTCAGAATTGCACTCAACTGGCTAACCATCTGGCGCTGCTCTTTAGTCAGCATACTCTGGTAAATTTCATGTTTTTTCTTGGGCGGCGATTTGCGATGATAACGCGCTAAATTGGCGATGATTTCAATCTCGGTTTCTGTATAACCAAGTAATTCCCCATTGCGAATTAGATAGTAAGAGTGTTTGTGGTGAGATGAATGGCTAACGTAATGACCACAATTGTGTAATATTGCAGCTGCCCACAATAGTTGTCGCTCGTCAGATCCCCAGTGGTGTAATGTACCTTGAGTTTGGTCAAATAAACTTTCGGCAAATTTGGCGATGCGATCGCTATATTCTAAGTTTACGTGGTATTTATTAGCGAGTTTTAAAACATTCCGTTCCCGAACTGAACTTTGGTAGCGCAGCTTATCTTCAATTAAGCCGTGGGTTAACATCCAGTCTACGATTACACCTTCCCTCAAAGAACGCTCGCAAACAGTGATCGATTCACTGCCCAAAAGGGTCATCGCTTCCTGTAATATTACTGCACCAGCAAGTATAACTTCAGACCGTTTATCTGGCATCCCAGGAATTTCAGCCTTTTCGGAATTACTCAGTTTCCGCAAGCGATTTACCAACTCTTGCAAGTCCTTAAGACTAAACTGGTAGCCATTGAGAGTGGAAGGAATAACACCGGATTTTTCTCGTGCATGAATCATCGCCAGGGTTTCAATTGTCCCAGATGTACCCACTAAACGAGGAGATTCCCCAGGTTGGAAATTTGCTAATAGCTCATCCACGGAACGTTCTAACATGCCGCGTGTATAGGATTGCAGATACAGAAACTCCGTGTTGCTGATGGGATCGGTAGTGATTAACTCACCAGTGAGTCGCACTGCACCGACTTTGGTACTGGTGAGAGTCCGCGCTTGGTGACTATCGCCCAAAACTAATTCTGTAGAACCACCGCCAATATCAATAATGGTATGGGGTTGGTTGTGAAATTCCATCCCCGACAGCACGCCAAGGTAAATTCGTCGCGCTTCTTCTTGACCAGAAATTAAGTCAACGCTTAAACCCAACTCCTTTTCTACTCTGTGCAAAAAATCTTTACCATTGGGGGCTTCGCGCACAGCACTAGTAGCCACAGCAATGATTGTTTCAGCGTTAGTGGTTTTGGCAACTTCTTGAAAGCGTCCTAAAGCAGCGATCGCCTTTTTAATGATCTCTGGTTTGAGTTCGCCAGTGGTAAGATTGCGATCGCCAAGTCTGACGGTTTCTTTTTCTCTGGCGATAATGCTGAAAGCTGGTAGCGTGGGGTCAATTTTAACTACTACCATGTGCAGAGAATTTGTTCCCAAGTCAATGGCAGCAATAATCCGATGTTGCTTAGGTGGTTGAGTCGGAATCTCCCAGCTAGGCGAAACTAGATTCGGCATCTACTTTTCTCTCTTTATAAGAAATGATGGCAAACGGTGGTATGTCGGTGTAGCTGGCACTGATATTTATTGCAACACACTTACTCAAACTGAGTGCTGTTAGCGATAGCGGGGCGTTTAGCCCGTATTGAGTAAATTAGAAAATACTCAATACTCAGCACTCAGTTTTGTTGAGGGCAACTGAGCTAAGTATATTCACCCTAATGCTTTTAACGCTAGTGACTATTTAAAAATATTTAAAGTTGCCACTCTATCTGTATGTTTTTACAAATAACAAATAACGTTATTCTATAGATGTAAAGATGTGTTAATTCATCTATCTAAAGTTATTTTGTTGATTTCTATGTTAAGGACGCCAGAACACCCCCAGGAACCAGCTTGGCTTATAATTATCCGGCTTTTACGCTGGCATAAGCCAGAAGGACGGTTAATTTTAATGATTCCTGCGCTTTGGGCTGTGTTTTTAGCAGCTTCTGGGAAACCACCTTTGCCTTTGGTTGGTGTGATTATCTTGGGAACTCTAGCCACGAGTGCGGTGGGTTGTGTTGTCAATGACTTGTGGGATCGGAATATCGATCCAGAAGTGGAGAGAACACGCGATCGCCCCCTCGCTTCTCGCGCCTTGTCTGTGAAAGTTGGGATTGTAGTTGCGATCGTTTCGCTAGCATGTGCAGCCATCCTGGCCTTTTACCTTAATCCCTTGAGTTTCTGGCTATGTGTTGCAGCAGTGCCTGTAATTGTGCTTTATCCAGGCGCAAAGCGAGTTTTTCCTGTACCGCAACTGGTACTTTCCATTGCTTGGGGTTTTGGGGTATTGATTAGCTGGAGTGCAGTTACCCAAACCATCTCACAACCAACTTGGTTACTTTGGGGCGCAACTGTGTTGTGGACACTGGGATTTGATACAGTTTATGCCATGAGCGACAAGGAAGACGATCGCCGCATTGGTGTTAATTCAAGCGCCCTATTTTTTGGGAATTATGCCCCTGTAGCTATTGGAAGTTTCTTTGCTGGCACAATCTTGTTATTGGCTTGGTTAGGTGTACTCATACATCTGCATTTAGCCTTCTGGATTAGTCTTGCAGTTGCTACTATTGGATGGGTTTGGCAGTCTCTGCGATTAAGACAATCAGACTTACCTAATCCTGTTTATGGTGAGATGTTCCGGCAAAATGTTTGGATTGGTTTTATTTTACTTGCTGGGATGATTGCCGGATCTTTTTAGGAGGCAAGTGTTTACTGAGTTAGAGAATTTTCATAGCTTTAATTATGGGATTTTTAATTGAAGCAACTGTGCATCTATAGGATTAGTATTTGATTTTTGAACGAAGTTAGGTATTGGCGTGGCAAGGCTAAATTGTTGCAAAAAAATTTGTAGGTTGGGTTGAGGAACGAAACCCAACACTCCGATCCATGTTGGGTTTCGCGTTGCTCAACCCAACCTACATCTAATGGACTATTTTAGCCTTGTCACGCCACTACGGATATTTTCTCCAAATCAAACCGGATTCCTATATAAGTTAGAAAATATAAGTTAGAAAAAAATAAATATTCATGAGTTTTTCTATGGGTACATTCTTTGATTCATTTAGTCTATTAGTTCAGTATGTGCGTACTTGGGTAGTAATAAGTCTACTATGTTTAGTTATTACCTGGTCATCTTCTGCACAAGCGGCTAGCCCGATTGATTCGCAATTAGAACAGCAAGTGTTACAAATTATCCGCGAACATCCAGAGGCAATTATTGAATCTGTTCAAGCTTATCAGCAGCTACAACAACAGAAACTTAAGCAAGCACAGCAAGGATTTTTACAAGATTTAAAGACGAATCTGCAAACAGTGATTGGTGAATCTCCCACCACAGGTTCAACTAAATCAAAAACTGTGCTAGTAGAATTTTCCGATTTTCAATGTCCCTACTGTGCTGAAGCCCATAAAACATTGAACGAATTGTTAGCAAAGTATCCAGATAAATTAAGATTAGTTTACAAGAATTTACCACTTGCTTCAATTCATGCTGAAGCATTACCATCTGCAACAGCAGCTTGGGCAGCATATCAACAGGGCAAATTTTGGGAATATTATGATGCACTATTTACTAATCAAAAGCAACTAGGTGAAGCATTATATTTAGATATTGCGACAAAACTGAATCTAGATTTGGGTAAATTTAAACGCGATCTTACTCTTGCTACTCCCGCAATTACAAAAGATATTCAATTAGCACAAAAACTGGGTGTTGCTGGCACACCTTTCTTTGTAATTAATAGTCCAACTTTTTCAGGAGTAGTGCAGCTACCAGATATCGAAAAGATATTGACTGGTGCTAAGTAAATTAGGATTAATAAATTAAAGCGACTAGAAGTCGCGGCTACACAGACAAAACCCACCTCCGTGGGTTTCAATTCCTTTGAGTCCGCGTAGGCGGACTTCGTTTGTGTAGCCGCGATTTCTAATCGCCTGGTATATTTGCTCTCATTACCTAGTAGCGAAGGGGTTGGGGTTAGGTTTGAGAGAAAGTTGCACATCGCGTAACTTTATAAATAGTCTTTCATATTACCTTGTTGATTCTCTAAATATTTATTTTTTAATTCCTGTGGAATGGGAATGGGACGACTATTTTGCAAACTCACAAAAGCGCCCTTTTGACTAGCTACTGCTGCCAACTCATTATTAGATAAAATTTCAGCTTGTACAGTCCACTTCAACCGTCCTACATTACTTAGCCATAAACGTCCAATTACTTTGTCAATAATTTTTATCGGGCGTTTATATTCAATTTCAGTTACAGCTAGAACAGGTGCATATCCTTGCTCAATTTGCTGATTGAGTTGCCAATGTTCATCTAAAAACTTTAAACGTAAATCTTCTAGCCATCTGATATACACAATATTACTCACAACTCCCATAAAATCAATGTCGTATGTTCTTACAGGAATTTGTAATACTACTTCTAATGGTCTGTGCAAATTGTTATTTACTAGCATTATTCCTCTTTGTGATTTTAAAACCAATCGGTCTGTAAAATTATAAAAAATTTTACCTTTTTCAAGTAGGAATAATTATTAATTGCCTAATAATTCATTACCCACAAAAACTTCAAACTTCTACTTTGTAGTTTAAGATTAACTCGTCGCCAGGTAAACCTCTAATACCCCAGTTAGATTTAGGCGTTTCAAAAATTGTGATTTCAATATCGTCCGCAGGAATATTAAACTTTATATTAATATTCTTAATTAACAGGCGAATCAAATCTTTTTTCGTTTCAACTGAGCGCCCATCAAACATACTAATCTCGATAATCAGATAATTATTTGTTCTATCAGATGGATAGTAGAAATCTGATTTATCCAGTGGGAAAAAACGATGAAATCTTTTTTCAGGAGTAATCTGTAAAACTTCTATGAGTGAGGTATGGATTATATTAGATAGCTCCGTTTTAATAGGATTTAATTTGTCTGCTAAAGCGTATACCTTGATTTGTACCATACACTTAAAGGTTAGTTTCTAAGTATTGATTAAGATGATTAATTACCCTATGCATGTGAATTGAATCTCCATAAAGCTTACTCATCATTATGGCTCCTTCTAGTGTTGCAATTATGATAGTGGCGATTTCATCAGCACTCACTTCAGGACGAATTTCACCCTTGTCAATTCCCGTTTCAATAATTCGCCGAATCAGATGCAGCCAAGAGTTCATCGCCTGTTGAGCGCGTTCCCGCAACGCCGGATGAGTATCATCACTCTCCACAGCAGTATTCAGTAGTGGACATCCTCCCTTGATAGGTGGATTTTCTGCGAAGTTACTAAATATCTCAATGATTGCTTGCAGGCGTTCTACTGCGTGGCGCTTGCTTCGTAACGCAAATCTAGTATGCTGTTTGATATGAGCGATCGCAAAATCAAAAGCCTGTAACGCCAGATCGTCTTTGCTTTGGAAGTGATTGTAAATTCCTCCTTTCTGTAATCCAGTCACACGCATGATGTCTGACATTGATGAGCCTGCATACCCCTGTTGATTAAACAGTTCGGCTGCTTGGTGGAGAATTCTACTTTTTGTTTCTTCGCCTTTGGACATTACAGCGATTTATTAGAGTAGGGAATGGTACAGTTTCTTGATTTAAAATTGCTGTAAATTAAATATTACCGACCGAACGGTTTTATTTTTGCATGATACATACCTGCAAGTCAAGTCGCTTCTCTACGAGACGCTACGCGAACGCTCCAATTAAAAATTAAAAATGTAAAATTAAAAATTGCAATTCTTTTGGGGCTTGTACCCAAAATTAATTAATTAAAAAAACGGTCAAGTAGTTTTTACTGCCTAGTTCTAAACAAAGATCATCTATCGTAGGGGTAATTCATGAATTGCCCCTACGATAGATGCAGTTTATCCACCATCACATGGTAATTACAGCATCAATCCAGATATAGAGATGCGATATATATCTTTTCCACAAGGTTTTGAATTATCCAAATGGTGAATTATCCCTATCTTTATTAACTTTGGGGTAATTTTTTTTATCAACCACTCCTAAGAAGTTTAACCTGCTAGGGTGTATTATTCAAAGAATTTAGCGATATACAACACGAATACGCTAGACGTTTGATCGTCTTTACAAGTAAAATACGGTAAGTACATCGTATTAACGGTTTTTATATGTAAAACCGCGAAAAATCGGTTAGAAGTTGAGTTTAGCAAAGCAGCTGACCGATAAGCAGTTATCAAAGTCTGTTTCAGCGAAACACCAGTTGTCATGCTTACAAAAGCTTCCAGACAGGTTTTAACTTATCCAGTAATCCTCTGTTCTAACTTTTAGCTGGATAATCTTTTCTTTGTGTCACTCATACCTTGAGAAACACAATAGCTTGCTATGACTAGCTCTGTCTACGACTGGGCTGTACTTCGGCTGAGTTGTTTTTCTCTAGTAGTGAAGCTCTAGCTGACTTTCTCAAATCCCCAAAAAGTATGCACTATTTATTACTACCGGTCTTCAGCTTCTTTGTTGGCATTATAGTTGGTTTGACGGGAATTGGTGGAGCCTCGCTTATTACCCCAATGTTGATTTTTGTTTTTGGGGTTCCGCCTTCTATCGCTGTGAGTTCTGATGTTGTGGCGGCGACTTTGATGAAAATTGTTGGTAGTGTCAAGCATTGGGAACAGAAAACCCTAGACACAAAAGTTGTTAAATGGTTGGCATTGGGTAGTGTTCCAGGCTCACTATTTGGGGTGGGGATTTTGCGCTTTCTGAAACGTGCAGGTGAGTATAACCTAGATAGCATCTTGCTCCGGTTGCTTGGCGGGATGATTTTGCTAGTCACAGTGTTAGCACTAGTGCAATTATTGTTATTGACTTTTTTACCCAAATTTAATTTACCCGAACTCCCAAAGCTAGACTTAGAAACGAACTTGGGCCGCTTTTTAACAATCACTTTAGGAGCAACTTTAGGCTGTTTAGTTGGTATGACAAGCGTCTCATCAGGTTCAATGTTTGCCCTAGTGCTGATTGGGTTTTTCCGTCTTGATGCACGGAAGTTAGTGGGTACTGATATTTCACACGCAGCAATTTTACTGCTGTTTACAGCCCTTGGTCATCTCAGCCTGGGAACAGTTGATTGGGGTTTGGTATTACCTATCTGGCTAGGCTCTGTGCCAGGAGTTCTGTTAGGTGCTAAAATCTGCCAAATCGCTCCCCAACGCCCACTAAGGTTTATTATTTACACCATTTTGATGATGGTGAGTTGGAAATTAGTTCATCAAATGTGACGAATTTTAAATGCCAAATTCAGCATTCAACATTCAACATTGATTAAATCATCCAAGGTAATAGAGTGAATGTACCTCGCTCATACATAATGAATAAACCCAAGCCAATTAATACAAAAGGTACGACAGCTTGACCGTAGCGACTTAAAATATTAGCAATGGTAGGTTGAAGGCTTAAAAGATAAGCGATCGCACACCAAACTCCTACCATGATAAAAAATATACTTAGAATTACTCCCAAGCTGGCAAGGTCATGACCAGCGAATAAGGGAATATATATACTAATATTGTCACCACCATTTGCGATCGTTACTGCTGCAACTTTATAGGTTTGGGGGTGCAAAACACTCAAAAGAAAAGACAATACGGGGTTAGTCGGTGTGGATTGACTAAAATTACTACTGACTGTTTGAACTGTTACGGTCTCTTCTTTTCTAGATAGTAATTGCTGAATACCAATTACTATTGGTAGCAGTCCTAGCAATCCTATCCATTCTCGCTGTATGACCAATCCACCAAAAAATCCTGGTAAGCTAGCGATGATAATAGCTGCAAAACCTAGATATTGACCGAGTAAGATATGCCGTCGCCGAAAATTAACATCTACCTGCGAAAAAAATATTAACAAGATAATATAGCGGTTCCCAACCTAGTGAGGTACGTTTTCAAAGCTACTAACCTTGGTAAACAAGATTTGGGTGTACCTCAGTAGACTAGGAAACGCTATAATGTCATCTATGTTAGTAGCGATGAAGGCAATTATTCCTTCACTAGCGGCAGTTCCTAGCTTACTCATGCTGGATTTTTATAACCTACGATTTATAACCATACCAAATTAACCTTCTGGCACAATTACAAAGATTTAAGCACAAAGGTTTTAAGTTTACAAATGTGAGTATAGGAATCATATTTGATTTCTGAAATATTTCAGTAGGGTGTGTTATGCCGTAGGCTAACGCACCATCCGAAGATTTTGGTGTGTTACTAGTCCTATAGGTTAGGTTGAACTTTAGTATCACCCAACATCAAGCGTTAATTGTTGGGTTTTGTTCCTTAACCCAACCTACGCAGGTTAATATTTTTATTTTTGATTTATGAGGATATTTAAAAGTTGTTTGTGATGTATAGTAATCCTAAATCATTCGTGAACAACG
>NZ_JAYGHE010000131.1:0-8982 GCF_034931145.1 Nostoc sp. UHCC 0252
TGGAAAATTAGCTGTGGGTGTTGAGTCAATCCAGTAAGAAATGTGCTTTCCTGATAGATTAGGCATATTTTTTGGAGATAGTGTTCGAGAAATCCAATGCTTTGATAATAGAATTAGTCTTCCAAATCAAGACGAGACTGAAATAGTTAGTTTTGCTTGCTTAATTACTTAGTTGTTAACTTTTGATTAAGGCATAATCTGTAACTTTATTTTTCAATTTTGATTTATAAGAATACTCCTCATGCCTATATCTAAAATAGACGTTTTTACATAGAAAATAAAACTATCTTACGGATAAGCTTACTTAACAAATCAGAAGAGATATATCAGCCTTAAGACATAGAATAATCTTCAAAAAGCAACGAGAAAGCATTTGAGTTGTAGTGATTATGACACTATTAAAAGTAGCTAGTGTCTAGTTAAAATGAGCATTCATTGTTGTTGAAGATTATTATCATCATCAGGGGTATAGATATTAGCTATACCCTTTTATACTCATCGAAAGAAGCTAACTAACGTATCACTGGCATTTTTGATTTCAAGAATTGCACAGGTATCGGCAGTAATCCATTCTGGTTCGATTGCTGTACTAACACAACAGACTTGTTGAGACTCGAAGAAAAAACTGATAAGTCTGACATAGCTTTAATCAAGATGCGTTCGCTATGGCAATTGTGCGGATTCATGAAGTTAGCTGATTAATAAGTTCCGCATAAACACGGATTCATTCCTGCTGCCTTTCAGTAAAACTGCATTATACAGGTTTTGAAGGTGCATTTATGACTGATACTGCAATGTTAGATAACCGTATAAATAAGCAAAATCAAAAAGTCAAAATGGGTTATTATCAAAGCGGCTTGAAGTTTTCCGATGAAACGCTTGGTTGTATATTTTTCTCCTAATGTAAATTCTCAGTTTTGATTATCCCAAGCATCATTTTTCCCCATCATGGTTAACAACTTTACAAGCCTTACCTCTGTATCCTGCGTCCTTGACAATATGATTCAGTTTTAAGGCAGATTCTACCGCTTCAGTTTTATCAGGCAAATTGGTTAACACATTCGCTTTTGTGCCAGAGTTAGATTCTATATAAACTGAGTAAGTCACTTTAATTCCCATTTGTCTTTATCTCCTATTGATCTACAGTCAAATTCCATATCTTGCTCAAAAGCTATAGTTAATCTTCAATTAAATGATTTTCTATAGTGAATCTTGCATAATTTAATGCTTTTTCTAGTGACTCTTCCCCGTATGAGCGGTCTTTATAGCTATCGACTACTAACTCCAAACTAGAATTTCTGATGTAGTAGATATAAGAACCTACATCGTAGGGATCTGGTTGGTAATAGGTAACGATTATTTCAAACCCTTTATGGTTCTCGTGTGCCTCAATCGTGTTACCTTTAAATTCAAGCTGATTAGGAATTTTCACAAGTAATCATTTTTGGTTTTTGATAAGTACGGCGCTCTAGCTTGTTATTAAAAGGAAAAGATGCTGAGATTAACCTCAAACCAATAAAATACTCAAGGTCATCAGTGCCAGATTTTGAAATGAAATTACCCTGCAAAGTAATTCTAGTTTCAGATTCTTGAGTTATTTCAAGGTTGGGTTGAATTTGGTTTATTAAGTCTTGCAAATTATCCATATTAAATGGGAAAATGGGACTCCCGATAGAACTATCGAGTTTAGCGGGAGAGGAATTTCTTCCGATATTATAATTGTCCATTAGGACATCATTATTTGTATTCATAGCCGTCAGCTTTGTGTATGATTTTCAGATATTTAGGATGAACACCAAAGTTTTATTCCAAAGTGTGCAAAACAAAACTAGGGCGAAACTTAATTGCAATTCTGCCTGTATAAATTCCGGCAAATTTACCAGTAAGAATATGAGCTTTGACAATATCACCAGTAGTAAAGCCCTGAAAATACTTAATTACCTCCCAATCCCGGAAAAAACTTATTCCAAACACTTTGCCCTTTTGGGTTTGAATCCCCTTGCATAACACCAAATAATCCTTGCTGTTGGGATTGAATCTCCTGCATATTAAGAGAATGAATCACCTGGGCTAACTCTGGATTCTCTTCTAAAAGTTCGGCTTCAAGCTCTAACTCCTGCTGTAACAGTTGGGCATTTCGACGCAAGAACATTCGTTGCTGATGTCGTCGCCTGATTTCAGATTCAGTAAGTTGTAAGCGTTCTTCAAAATTCAAATCATCATAGTCGCTATACATTTGATTCAACTCCAATTAAACCAAAGTATTCTGCCGATAATTCCATCAAGTATCTCAAGGCTAAACAATCGCCGTAGTTTGTGTATATTTGAGCAATAGTCATGAAAACTTCTAGCAGATTATCAGGCGTTACTTCAGTGAAACGAGAAGCCAAATTAAATGCTGAGTTTTCAGCTTGTGGCTCTAGCGGCGTTGTGTCAGCCCACACTATTAAACCTCGCTTGTCCAGTTCTGCTAAAGAAATATCATTTACAGCATCTACAACGGAATCAGGTGCATACTTTAGTAGCAGTTTAATCATAAAATGATTCCTCCATAAAGTAATTGGTATCCTAGTCGTAGCCTGGTAATAAATTCGTCAGTATTACGATTGCCCCAAACAGGATTACTACGGCTTTTTATCCAGTTAATTGGACTATGACAAATCTCATTATGACAACGGTAGCACGTAGGAAATGTAGATTGACCAATGATGTCGTTGCCATAGTAAGCGTGATGAATCTCTTCACTTTTCTTAGTCAGGCAAACGACACAATAATTGTGAGTTTTTCTGTGAGCGATGGCTACTTGTTTTCTGTACTCTTTGGGATTACCATATCGAGCATTCCAGTTTAATCGTCTGTGTAGCCGAGATTTTCTAGTAATAGAGTCACCCCTTTTTCGTTTAACTCTTGCCCCGTTAATTCGTGCCACTTCTGTTTGATTTCCTGAAAATGCGGTTTTCTCCCTAATTCTGTTGCCCATTTTCTAATTTCTTGATACCAGTCAACCTGCTGCTGTGAGGATTGCTGATTATTTTTAGAACTATTAACAGTGTCAGCATTCGGTTTGGAATCCTGTTTTTGCTCCAGACCTTTGATATCAAATTCCGGGATTAGGGCAACGAAGGGATTAGACCGAGTGGGAATTACTAAGGCATAACGTACACCAGCTTTATCTAGTAGTTCGCAAGCTTGGCGTAACATCTCCAAAATCTCTTTTTTGACATTTACAAAATCCTGGGGATGGTCAAGGATATAACTCGATGTCTGCCCTACAGCAATAAAGCAAACATTTTTCAAGGACGGGCGGCTAAATCCGGTTTCTCCAGAGAGTGGGGACTGGCCCATAAATAGACCATGACCCTTTAACCCAGCAGTGAATTTGATGATATAGTTCCAAAAACCCTGCAAGTCTTTGGCAGTGTCAGCATCAACCATTCCTGGAAGTCCCTTGCCACCACCATAAACACTGTCAACTTCATCTTGAGCAAGAAATAATTCGGGAACACCCTGACATTCACCACCAACAATTGATACTCTTGCTTTCTGTTTGTCAATTTGGTCTGTGGCAAAGGTAATCCAGTTTTTTAGTTCTTTCATGCCGTCAAACTTACGGCTGAACTTGCACAACCATCTGGTGACATCATCCTTTGGATCGCTGCCAATCACAATTGCTGGTGTTTGAGATTTTGCAGCGATTTTGTTAATAATCACTCCAGCCAGCGTGGACTTTCCAGACTGTGTGCCACCAGAAAGGTAAAAATGGTGATTACTGCGAAGAGTCATATTTTGATTAGATGCAGCATTACACAGTTCATCAATCCAAGCACCATCAATTCTGATGTACTCAGGATAATTAGCTGCGATCGCTTGGAGAACTTTCATCGCACCCGGATTAATCACGGACTGCACCGATTCTTCATCAATGTCAGCAATATCGGGATTGGGAATACCAGTCGGTGAAGGTGATTGTTGTGCTGGTGGTTCTGGGAGTGTAACCAGACCTTGCAACTGATATTCAGCAATCCACCGGGGGCGCTCTTGCATTGGTAGCCGATTCACGTAATCAGCAACTCGGCGTTTGGCAGCGATCGCAGTCGTAACATAATCATAAACAGCCTCACCTTGTAAATGCTGTTTAAGCGCTTTGAGGTCAGCTTCTAGCAAAGACTGGTAAACTTTTTCCTTACTTTCGCTGATTTGGGCGGATACCCCAAATAAGCCAGCACTCACTGTTCCCGCGCCAAGTAGCATCCCGGTTGTTATTCTGTCAGTATTTAAGAAAAAAGGAGCAGACAGACATAACACTGCACTTGCTCCTAAAGAACATAAAATACTCCGTTCTGCATGAATGACGCTACTGGCAGTTAGACGTTGTAATTCAAATCCCATTACCTCACCCCCAACGCAACACCGGCTGCAACTAAAGTCAAAAACACAAACAGAAATATGACTCCAGGCATTCAAGCCGATGGTGAAAGTATTGCGGTTGAAGCCGAATCCCTTGACGACTAAGCCAGCAAAGTTAAATAAACCAACTGCCAAACCGCAAATGCAAATCATGCCAATGATCCACACTAAGAATTGACTAACTGGGCTGGCAACTGAGAGAAACCCCATTAACATTGATAGCCCAACCCCACACACTGCATATCCAACAAAAGACAGCTTCATACGATCAACTCAAATTAAGGAAGATTTGGTTTTTGACCTCGTTTAACAGGGCAAGCACGAACAACAATGAATTGTTCTGAATTTTTTAACAGGTGACATAGCTTGTCATACAATCCATAACAGTAATCGTTGATGTCTGTAACTTGGTTAGTTTGAGTATTAAAGCCAGGGATAACGTAATTAATCACTAAATAAAATTCGTGGGTCATATTTAAAACCTAAAGCTGTCTCCCACTTCATTAAATGCCTGCTCGTATCCCCCAAGCTGGCGTTGTTGTTCCTGCGATCCGAAGGCATGACGGATCACCGCCTCCCCATGTAACGCCCTAGTTCGCTGCAAATCTTCCTCAACCTTCATGCCTTCTTGAGAATATGTCAGTTGATTTTTATACATTTCAGCTAGAGATTGTAACTGCTTAAGGCGATGGCGAGAGAACTTAGTGTGTAACCACTTCTGGGCTTTGAGAGTTCCCGATACTTCTGCTTCATCCAAAACCTGTTGTGCAGTGGTGTAAGCAGGTAACGTATAACGAGCGCGGATAGAACTTGGTAAATCCCCCTCAATTTGGGTAGCATCCCCAACTCTTAAATCTGTTGACACTACTCCATCACCTTTACTGCCGAATAAACCAGGAAGCCATTTACCTAACATATCTTTCTCCTTGTTAACTACTTAAAATTGGTATAAGTTTGGTGAACCTGTTGAACTTGTGACCCGATGTACCGGGTTATGCCATATATCCCCATAAACGAAAACATCAGAATGGTAAAAGCTGCGATCGCAGTTTGAGCCATCATTCCCCGTTGCATCAATTCCTCAATCTGTCTATTGTCCTTTGATCGCACTCTCGACTCATCAATAATTTGCTGGACTACCAGGAATTCTTCTGTTGTCAGATTTTCTAGTGTCAGCCCTGACAGATTCAACTCGCCGTCCTTCTTCAGGTGAATATTTAATGCTTTGCGATGGGTTTGGTCTTGTTGCTCCATATATTGCCACGCCCAAAACGAGGGTTAATAGCAGCAGATTCAGTACTGCTGCTAATCCAATGAATTTATTCGGCTGCATTTGTTGGGCTAATGCCGAAAATACCCGCAACGAGTTCGTCACCGATTGCACGAAAGGAATCTACGTCAGCTTCCTCCTCCATCGCCTTAGAGACAAACTTACTCACCACGTCCTTGGGGGCATTGCGGATCGTTGATAACAACTGGTCGGCTTTGTCGGTTGTGTAAGCATCAATCCCGACGTTAAGGACATCCTCCAAGGATTGAATTTCTTGGTTTGAAACCTGGGATGCATGAGCGATCGCTCCTTGCAATGGAGGAATGGATTTACGGCGGGGTGAGTTTTTACCTAACTTACCGTTGCCATTTTTGGACTTGTTATTGGTAGCAAGTTTCCCGCTTGCTTGTCTTTGCTCAAGAATCTGAGTAGCGATCGCTTGGGCTTGTTGATCGGTCAATTGGTCGATGTCAGCGTTAACTTGGGCGCAGAGGTCAGCGATTTCTGACTCAGTGGCTTCTATATTATAGGGTTGAAGGAATTGTTGAATCTTTTCCACAATTAGCTTCCATTTATGCAAGTAATAGTGTTATTTTAGCATCCATTTATTTGATATAGCATTAAAATTAGGAAATAGGACGCTAAAAAGTATAATTATGGAATCTAATTGGCATCATAAACATGGCAGATAAACGCGACCGAAGATTTTCCGTTAACCTTCCCTTAGTTAAAGAGATACGCCTGATTCTATGGGGACATACCAGAGGAGTAAGTAAAACTCGTATGGCAGAAGCAATTTTGATTGATCGGGTTTCCAGCGATGGAAATTGGCGAGAAGTTTGTCAGGACTTGAAACAAGAAGCGGCTATCAATAACTCTACGGTTAGTCAATTAGTTGCAGACATACTCAAAAACAACGGCTTGAAAGACGTGTTCGATATCGAAACGGTAGATTGGGAAACATTTTTAGTAGACGAATCAGCAATACCCACGGAGGAATAATACAAATGGCTATGGAAAAATACCCTTTAGACTGGCTCAAAACCTCATGTGAGCAAGTCTACTGCCGTACCATAGCAGAGCGTACTTGGCGCAAATGGTTAAGATTGTGCCAAGTTCCACAGTACGCTAGGGAAGTGGTAAAGGAACAAGCACTATGGTTGTTAACCTTAGCTTATTTGAAGAAACCCGATCCGAGTAAAAAAGTCACTCTATTTCAAGTTAAATTCAAACTTGCAGAAAATGAAATTGTAGAGTTTTATCTAGCAGAAGCAATTTACAACGCCTGTTACACCAATGCAATAGGTAAAGATTTACCTGAAATAATTCTAAGAGTCACAGGTAAACAAATATCTCTACGAACACTTTACCGCAGAGCGAAAAAATGGCGAGTTACTTTAAAAGCATCTCAGAAATTAACCCGCCCAGAAGTTGAGCAATGGATCGAATGGGCAACAGCTTAGATAGTTTTAATACAAGCAAAAATGGGGGGTATAACAAATACCCCTCTTTTTATTTGGCTTTCGGTATGAGATGTCTAAGGGTCTTCCCATACAAGGCATTGGATGTCACAAATCGACCGTGCCGTGTCACTTTTCAACGTCCACAACCCCTATAATTTCGTTGCGTCACTGGGCCGCTTTTCCCAAAATCCTTATATTGGTAGTGTCACAGCCGTTTATAGTCTTAAACTCATTCACATCAATACTTTCAAGGGTTTGAAGTAATTCACTATGCCGCTTCCCGTGCCACTTTTGTTTTTCAACTTAATTTTTGAGTGGTTAAAAATGCCTCAAATCCTCTTGGGGTAAACAATAGAGATGTCACAACTCAAAGCGGCACACTTGGTTAATTTTTGAGAAAAGCGGGCTTTTGGGGCTTTTTTTATTAAAGCCCGATTTTTCACACCACCTCTAAATACTGTGTCAGGTTCTCAATCTTGCGCTGGCAAAAGTCAATCTCGCCTTCTATCTCCAAACGCAACTCCTTTTCAGGTGGTAATTGAACCCCAGATTCGGAAATATATTCGACCTGTTCATCTTCGGTGCTAACTATAGCGTTTCCTAAGCAAGTGAGGTACATCCAAACCTTGTTTAATAAGGTTAGTAGCTTTGAAAACGTACCTCACTAGGTCGGGAACCGCTATAATACCGCATATCGCCATGAACCATCTCGTTCAGGAACCACCAAGTTTTCAAATAGACAATACTGAACGCCTACAATCATCCCCTGCTTGGTTCTTTGTCCTAACGAGTATTTTGGTGATGTCCAGTGATTCGGGATAGTGACAACTTTTGAAGTCTCCATGCGATTTCTCCTATCTTTGTTTTGACTGTGTTTGTACTGCTCGCTGCTGCCTTTTCTCCACCAAAACCTGACCGATAGCTCCTCCAGTACCTAGCCCTAACATGGCTGTAATAATCGTATACATTGTATTTTTACCAAAAATTTGTACTCCTAAATACCCGATAGATATGGCCGCTAATGTGCTAGTCAGACTTACAACAATTACTTGTGCTTGATTCTGTTTCATAATTAAAATTCCTTTGCTTGATAGAGGTTTTAAGTTGTATGATTTTGCTGTTACGCGAACGCGCTACCCCGGAACAACTTGAACTTTTGCTGCAAGAGCATAGGTTCTACATCAAAACAGCAGTCGATATAGAACGTCGGGTACTAGTTGGTGGTGGTGATTTGCACTATGACTGTGAACAGGCTCTTTTGGGTGATGGTAGTAGGCAAGAAACTATCTGGGCAGCAAGCTTTATGCCTATAACTCAAAAGATGATTTTTGAATCGATTGTCAATCTCCGCCCCCGGCAAAATAAGTCAATGGAGATTTTGGACTCTAATATTAGAGAAAGGGTTGCTCAAATCATTATCGAATTCCTAGTAAATTTATGATCGAATTGACACCGAGACAACAAATTTTTATACAAGATGATGTGCCTACCCGTTTACATCATCTTGCTGCACACCTTGAGCAAATTCAGTCTTTCTGGACTGGGGTATCATCTCAGGAATTGATGCTGACTATGGTCAAAGAAAGTCGATACTTTATCGAGTGGACTGTACCAGATATGGTGAAAGCAGACGACATTGACCGAGCCTGTGAGTTAGTTGACTTAGGTCGGATGTTGACTCGATGGCTATTCCACTGGGACAATATTTGGTCGGATGCTGAACAAAAGCAATCTGCATCTGTTGAAACTTCATATTGGTTACGTCGGGTTTTGGAAATATCACGTACAGAACCGGAATCGCTAAGTGCCTGATCTCTATGAATTCTTTCTCTGTTTGACTAG
>NZ_JAYGHE010000132.1:0-8404 GCF_034931145.1 Nostoc sp. UHCC 0252
GCTTCTGCTTCTCAGTTACACCCAGATATCGCTCCAAGGCTGCCAAAGTTCGATGCCCCGATATCTCCTGTATGTGGCGCAACGGTATCCCGGCATCGCTCATCCTGGTTAACGCAGTCCTCCGAAAGCTGTGTGTACTTACGCCCTCAATGCCCAGCCGCACACAGGTATCTCTGAGGATTTTGTCAGCGCTGACCTTGTGAATATGTAACAACCCATGCCGCCCCGGAAACAAAAACTCTTTGCGGCGATTGGGATTGTACTCTTCTAAATACTGCTTGAGCTTGGGATGCACTTGGATTTCCCTTGTGTCTCGCTTGCCTTTGGTGTTGACGCTGCGTAGTACTAACACACCTCTGACACCGTTGCTGCCAAACACATCTTTCACGGCTAAAGTGCAAGCTTCATTGATCCGGCAGGCAGCATAAAGGCACACGCCGAATAAAGCGCGATCGCGCGGGTTGACAAAGCCCTCGTTAAATAGGAGATTGATTTGATTGGGTGTAAGGATTTCTGCCCTGCCGAACCGGTTTATTTTCATAGGGTCTAGCCTACATGGTCTTTGAGTAGAAACACAATGTAAACGCCTGGAAACCTATCTATTTCGTGAGCGATGACACGCGCTTAACCCAGGCTTATGAATCAGCCGGACAGGACGAACGCTACAACCCGCATTATCTCGTTGGCTGATAAAATTAGCTTATGTTTGCAACGCGATTACCACTTGCAGGTATGATCCACACCAATAGGATCTGCTCATGTTGGGGCTGGTCTGAGTTGTCTATACTCGCTTCTGTACGCCTGCAAGATAAATCGTTGCTATCAAAACCGATATCAATTTTCTCTCCACCAGCGTCTACACTATGTCTAGACGGAAATCAAATGTAAATAAAATTTACCTCTCTTGTGCTGCGGGGGACATTTCATGCTAATGTCTGACTGGTTTTATAGGAAATTTCATATAATATGGAAGATGATGAGGATATTATAGAAATTCCTTTACGACCTCTGGTTTGGATGGGAGACTCTCTCAAAAATATCCGCTCATTTCCAGAAGAGGTGCGTGCATCAGTAGGCTATGCACTGCAATTGGTGCAAGCAGGGGAAACACCAATGGATGCCAAGCCTTTTAAACGGGTTGGGAGTGGGGTGTATGAAATCGTCAAACGCTACGATACCGATACTTACAGGGCCGTCTATGCGGTAAAGATTGCAGAGAGAATTTATATCCTGCACGCTTTTCAAAAAAAATCAAAGCAGGGTATTAAAACTCCACAGGCTGATGTTGATCTGATTAAACAACGCTATAAGGACGCGGTAGCCAGGGAGAAACAACAATGACACAGGAACCAGTTTTTGAAGAAAGCAGTGGCAATGTATTCGCTGACCTCGGTTTGGAGAATGCTTCGGAACTTTTTACACGGGGCAAGATAGGGATTCAGGTACTACGCCTTTTGAAACAACGCAACCTGAAACAACGCGAAATCAGCGAACTTCTTGGCATTCCGCAGCCAGAAGTATCTCATTTGATGAAAGGAGAGTTTCAACGGTTCAGCGAGGGAAAACTGCTCATTTTCCTCAAGCGACTTGATACGGAAATCACCTTACATCTTCGCCCTCGTCACGCGCAGGGCGAATCTACTGAAACTGTGATATCGCTATAGGGAAGGATGGAAGCCTGAAAATTTCTTAATTCTTACGGTACATAACCCTGTTTTGTCAATCTGGGGGAAGCTAATCCCTGTAAGGCTATCGTCAATTATTCATAGAGCAAGGTATATGTAGCAATAGATTGGTAATCTACTTCAGGTAATTTGTTGTGTTGACACCTCAACTGCCTGTAATTAATTTCACAGTAATAAGGATGATAAACTAGGTTATTCTTTGCAATGAACTTAGTTCCCTCCCAACGAACAATATCAAGACTAAACAGACCATTGATCTTTGGAATTTTCACCCTCATTTTATTCTCACTTAAGACAAGTTCTGCATCGTCAGGGCCTCCAGACTTAGATTGTCCCCATTGTACCCAGTCAACTTTATATTTTATAGAAATGGCTTGGTTTAAAGGAAAACCTAGTTCAGTTAACTTATCTTTTGGAATAGAAGAACAACTAGTACATAAACTTAAAAAAATCAGAATACTGAGAGGCAGAAATATACTTTTCATCGAGGTTGAAGTGCTACTGTATTCTTAGTAAGCCCAAAATCAAAAATAAAATTTAGCTACGTTTTCAAATTCAGCCTTTTTGTAACCGCCGCACTCAAACACGCCTAATGCCATTACTGAGCTATAAATTCAAAACCTGATACAAATAAGGTTGTTTTGTACTGAGGTGAGCCTACAAACAATAATTCCCCACGCCATTAAGCCAGACTATGAGGCGATACGCTCACGCACCCTTAGCAAACTAAGGAAATGTTTCTCAAAGATTAATCATCAAAATCAATTGGCTGACCGTTAAAATGCTTGTGAATGCTTTCAGGAGTCAACCAAGCTGGAATTGTCACCTTTTTATCTACTTCTGCATCACCAAGAGAATTATTTAAACCGTTAATCGTTGCCACCTTTAAAGGTGTCTTACCATCTGCTGTTTTGCGGTCAATTTGAATAGTTCCTCTGGCTCTACCTTTGGCTGTTCCATCACTGCCACCTACGGCGGTATTAGTGAAGAAATGGGCAATACAGACTAATCTTTCTTCAGCTTTTCTAGGGTCACTAAGAGATGCTTTAACAAACTTTTTGGCAGGCTCCTTTGTGATGTCTGACTCAGAATAGTTAGTGAATTCATCAACTAGTAACTGTTGCGGTCGCTTTTCAGGTTGATTATTAATTCTGTCTAGCCAGCGTGAACGAGCATCATCAAAAGCAAGTCCAATCTCTTCTTCTGTTTGCGCTATCAACTGAGGGCTTAAGTATCTCCATGCGTTTCTGAGATTTTCCCCGGAGTGCGCGTCTATCAGCTGATACAAGGGCATATCAAACAGATATTCTCTAAGCATCACAATTGACGCTGCTAGAGTTGATTTACCACTTCCGGCTTCTCCTAGCACCCAAACGGGCTTTTGATTGTCGATAATCTTCCACAGCCATCCATCCTCATGAGCTTTGAGCGCTTCTATCAGTTGGTTTGCTCGTTGTTGATCAACTGATTGCTGATTGTCACTGTCTGCGATCGCTCCCTTGGTTTTGCCCTCAATCTTGCTGCGTTCTTGTTCAGCTTTCGCCCTGTCTCGCAAATTCTCAGCAATGGTTTTATCCATCACAGAATGATTAACAGCACGGGCTTTCATAAAGTCCTCTAGCTGAATTCGAGCCTTGGCGCGTTCGTTTTCCTCATCGGTTAGCCCCAATTCTTTACGAGAATGAACGTCTAGGTCAGTTAATCCATCTTTTAAGCGTTCAGTATAAAGCTGGGTCGAATGTTGCTTAACTTCACGTTTGTACTTATTATGCTGCCAAGTTGCATAGTCGTAAGTCTTTTCGAGTTCGCCCAGTTCATAATCCGTGCGCTTGAGGCGTTGCGAACGCACGAGCAAACAACCCACGACACCCCATAGCCCAATAACCGCAATCCCATATCCTAACAACTGATTAGGGTTATCTGTGGGCAAATCACGCACCCATTGAATTGCATCACCCTTGTAGGGAATGATGCTGCCATACAATCCGTAGCGCTGCCATTCTTCAGTCAGGACAAAACGCGGCTGGTTGCAAAAACGCTTATCCAAAGCTATTTGGCTGTGTACGCCGTTTGCTGACCTTGGGCAGAACTGAATCTGTGTCAAATCGTAGGGCTGACGTGTTTGCGATGTTGCTAGCCCGATGATTGCGGCTACACCACACACACCAGCCAGTGCTAACTCGAAAACACCTTGTTTCATTCCCGCCCCTTAAAAATAATTGCAATAGAGCCAATGAATAAAGCCAACGCGACTGCAATACTTACCCAAGGGTCTGATTGCGGGTTCTGTTTTTCAATGGTTTGGATGTCTTGGCTAATCTGCGTGACTGTTTCTTTAGTCAAATTCTCAAAATATTGATGGTCTTTGACTGCTAACCAAGTTGTGATACCTGCAAACACCAAGCCCCCAGCAGTTTTTATAAGATTTTGCATATTATCTACCTCTAGTCCGTCACTGTTGTAATTAACTCTCAAGCCCGTTAGCCCAGCCAGAGAGCCAACGCTGCATATAGAAAACGAGAGCGAAATTGCCAACCAGAGATTAACGCCACCGCCAGTTATTAAGAGATATTTAGCTATAAAGAATCCCGTAGAGTTTAGCGACCAACCGACAAAGAATCGAGTCAATTTTTCAGTTGTATTGATAACATCTTTACGGTGCTGCTTGCGTGATTCCAGGTGTTCTATTAAGTCTTTTGGTAACGGCGTATCTGGGGCGATTTCGCTTACTACTTCTTCTTGATCATCTTCAATGTCGTATGTCATATTAACATCAGAGTATTTCTCGAACCCGTCAGCGAACGGCTAAAGTTACTGACGGGTTTATTTATTAGAAACCTATTAGGGCATCCTTGATTTTTTGTACAATTGAGCGCCCCGCATATTGTTTTTTCGGCTTGAAATCATCACGAGCGTTATCACCCATTTCTAAGTAATACTTGCCCAGTTCTCTATCATGTTGTAGGTCAATTGTTTGTTGTCTAATGTCTGTCTGCAATTCTGCCTGCAACATTTTATATTCGCCATCAACTTGCATCATGTGTTTATCCACCCAAGCCTTGAGCAATAGATGGTCTGTTGCTTGTTGATGGCGCAGCGCTTCTTTCTCCTTGGATGAAGTGAAATCAAGCTTCATCTCTTCTAGGATGTTAGCTAGATGAGTATCAGCTAAAATCGCTGACTGTACTGCTCTTTCAATCTTCTCGCCGCTAACACCTGCTTGTTTGTAGATGTCGCTAAGGACTATGTTTAAGTCCTCAGTCCCCTTGATAGCAGCTAACATCTGTTCTCTAACCTGTGGGGCGAATTCGCTAATCTTCGCCCCGTCATTACCCATTTGTCCTATCAGCTTCAGGGCTGATTTATCACCTGTTAGCGCTCTAACTACTAAGTTAGTAGATGCGTTAAATTTAGTTTTTAATTGGCGCTCTAGGTGGCGTGATTTGGAAGTTACCAGATTTTTTAGCTTCATTGAACTTTTCACAGCGATATTCCTTTGATGGGGTAAATATTTGGTTGCAGTGATACTCCATTCGCCTTACATATTGCTCAATAGCTAACTTCCGTTTGAGATATTGCTGATAGCTTGATTGCTCTAGCATTGGCAGATACAAGCAGCTATACAAGGGTAAAATCACAGCAGCGAGTGCAGTTAAACTAACAGCAATTCTTGAGAAGTAGCTCATTCTCACCCACCGAATACCCAAGCACTCAAGCAGCGTCAAGTTATCGCTATTGAGCCGCCTTGAGCCTTGCGAGGATTGAGAATTGGGTGCTTTTAATGTTTTGGCGGATGACTCCCATATCTGCTTTGATGTCTCCTGAAAAGTTGTTAACCTTTTGGTTCAATCTAGAAGCTCTGTTGGTTACGTGTTCTCGCAAGTCTTGGGCGTTAGTTTCAAATGATTGCTCAATGACATCAAATTTCTGATCAACGTAGTTCTTGATTGCAGCCGTTACAGTACTGATGAATTGGCTGTAGTCGGTAAAAGTGTCGTCAACCTCGGATGCAATGCTCAATGTTTCTTGTTCGGTTAATTCAAACCCCAGCGCCGATGATTGGGCTGTTACAATCTGACGCTTATCTTCACTAGTTACAGTGATGCTGTTAATCTCTGGTTCGGCAACTGCAAGCTGATTAGATTCAACTTCAGGCTGTGCATCTTCTGACCCTACTAAAAACGTTTCTTCAACGGGTTCATCAATTACAGATAATTGGCTTGTCGATTTGACTTTGAGATAGTCAACGGCTTGGCTCAATTGCTCTTTGGTGGGATTGTCAAGGTCATCGCACTCGACAGCGATCGCTGCTGACGTGTAATCGTCTTTGGTAAATCCTTGATAACCCTGTTTGTACAAACGAGCGCGGACATTGTTAGTAAATTTGTCAGACATGGTGATTGCTCCTTATAGGGCTAGTGTTAAAACTGAGATCGTTGCGGATTTCATCGGTTGCGGTCGTCTGTTGATTGCCCATTTAGCAGCAACAAACGCAACAAGGGCTAAATCCTTGCAGTGGTAAGTATTTTCAGCTTTAAAAGATAGTCCGGCTTTTTCAAACCAGTAGTAACGAGTGCTGCGCGGTACGTCTATAAGATTGATTTTGAGATAGTCTGCAAGAATTTCTAAAAACTGTCTGCCTGAGTAGTGAGCATCTAACTCATAGAAATGTCTAAATGCTTGCCAGCGTTCCGTAAACCCCTCACCACGACCCGTAAAACTGCCATAACGCCGTTTTAGTCCAGCGAAACCTTCAACTATCTTTTGAGCATCAACTGCCTGTACTTCAAAACTAAAGTGTTGCTTTAAGGTTGCTACCACTCGATACCAAGTAATATCAGCAATCTGTTTGTTTAACTCGCGCTCGTAAATCTGTTTCAACTGGCGATACTTAGCTATATACTCTTTCGTCGCCACATTTTCTCCTGGTTAATGCTTAAGTGTGTATAAAATTAACTGCCATTCCAGATAAGTCCAAGGTATTTGATATATGTAATTAGCTGAATCCAGTTATTTGATATCAGCAGTTAGCTGACGACTATCAATAACCTTGGAAAATAAATCTGACAAATCACAACAGACTTACTGTTCATCGGCTATAACCACGTAATAACAAGGTTTGTCAGCTTTTAAGACTTACTGACACTTTCTCGTTTACCCCCACGAATACGCCCCTTTTGGACTAGTTGACGCGCTTGTACCAAAGCCTTTGTCCGCGACGCGCGGTAGTATCTGTTACCAAGGGTTAGAACAAACTCA
This sequence comes from Nostoc sp. UHCC 0252, assembly GCF_034931145.1. Classification (NCBI taxonomy): domain Bacteria; kingdom Bacillati; phylum Cyanobacteriota; class Cyanophyceae; order Nostocales; family Nostocaceae; genus Nostoc; species Nostoc sp. UHCC 0252. The sequence goes on from NZ_JAYGHE010000132.1 coordinate 6,945, forward strand.
ACTGTATTGAGTTGTGATTTATCTCTGCTGTGTGCTGTTTATATAAGCTCGGCACTTCGTAGCAGCGTCTTAGCACCTTGTCACGATTGAGCTTTAAGTCAGCGCTCTTAGATTGACGCGGTAAAGGACGGAAATAATATTGTGTGTGTCTGATACTGTCGTTGCTATAGAGATAGCGATAGAGAGCGCCATCGATACTGTAGGTTTTGGATTTGCTTAGGAGGGTTACACATCCAACAAGCTCTTTATCAATCATCTTTCCCATCTCCCGCAACACACGCGCCTGTCAAGCTTGCACCCAGGAAGACGGCGATAGAGGCGATGGCGCTTCCTTCAAAAATTTTGGCGTTGTAAATCCATGTGGGTTGATATTCCTCCCCTCTACTTTCTTCAATCCGGTCAAACCCGTGACAAAAGATAGAACCAACTACCATAAAACTAGTAGTTACCAAGCTCACAATTGCTACTGATGACGCTCCATTAAGTATGAATGAGTTAATCTTTTCACGCCAAGTTTTCACACGGCGAATGTGCATTACTGGCTTCTGTTCTAGATATGAATGCCACTCTTGATCAGTAAAATTTGTGGGCTTGTAATCATAAGATTCGTGTTCGTCAAGTAGTTCGCCCACTGCTTGAATTGCATCTCCCAGCATCACATCTGGGGAGTATTCCAGTTGGCTGAATTCTTCAGAATCTCGGATTTCTCTGAGCCAGCGATCTATTGCTTCTAACCTTCGTAATTGATTTTGATTAAGCATTACTCTCTCAAAAGGTAGTTCGTTGATTGCTTCTAAGTTGCGTAAATTGATATGCATGAATCCTCTGTCCTAATGCAGACACGCACAATTACCGCGACCGTTGAAAATGAACGGACGCAATGCAGATATTGCTGTGAATAGTTGAATGCTCTCAAAACAGCGCTTGCAACCCTTGCAACCCTCAAAAGGAAGTCGCCTTAGCGTTTTGCGCTTGGGTCTTACTTGCGTCTGCCTTAAGTTATTGACGTATCGATAACCTTGACACTAATATAGTAAGTGAAGTTAAGCAAAGTGTCAACACTTCACTTACAATAATTGCAAATAGCTTAGAAGTGGTATTTAATAGCTCCATAAAGCATACTTTCTATGCGTAATGGCTACAAAAAAACCACGATTAACAATTTATATGGCATCACAGGAATTATTAGACGACCTACAAGCAATTGCCGATGAGCAACAACGATCAGTTTCCAATCTTGCTAGCATCGCACTTGCGGATTGGATAGCTCAATATAAAGAACAAAAAAAAGAGAACAAATAAAATTATCGACTCAGAGCAAACAAAAGGCGATCGCGTATAATGTTGACCCTGAAAGACCCACCAAGCGATTTTCAACTCCCGCCGCACAACGAAGCGGCATTAGAGATGATTAGGGAGGCGAAAGACTATGCTTCCACTCAAGCTCTAGCGGCTGGTGG
>NZ_JAYGHE010000133.1:0-8174 GCF_034931145.1 Nostoc sp. UHCC 0252
GTGACTGTAACCATAAGTTTGCCGGGGCGGCACGTTTATGCTTTCAAAACGCCTGGGCAAGTTTCGGTGAAAAATTAGTTTTGATGTATGGGTGGTAAGAAGTTAGAGGGTGTATTAGCAGCCAAATCTTCGACATCATCGAACCACATACACTGCCACAGAGGCTTATTGCTTTGATTAGAGAGCGGAGCTATCAATTGTTGCCGCCAAAAGTCAACGCTTTCAGTTTCTTCATTAACTACTTGATTAAGTTGCAGTCCACCTAACCATAGATGACAGATTGAGCAATATCCTGGACGAGAATACCTTGATAATGGTGGAAACTCTTGCTGGCAGTGAGGGCATTGCTCAATCAGTGACTGATGCTCATGGTGAGGGCATTCCTTGATTGTGTTGACTAACCACAGCAGTGGATTGTAAATTACTCGATTATTGGTACGCCAGGTGTCATAGCATACTGGGCACCAAGCTTGATGTAAGCGCAGAATGCTAAACCCGAAAAAAATACTTGCCCACTTCAATGGCCACAGACAAGATAAATCTTGACGCTGGGTCAATTCTTCTAGAACTTGAATTAGAGTAGTGGCAATGTTAACTCTGGTTTGGCTTGCTGTAGTTAAAGAATCTTGAACTCCAAATAAATGATTAATGATGTTGATGGAACTAGCACTGCTTGTTTTGTGCCCCATCAGTGGAATAATCTTTGACAAAATTAGTTCTTCAGCAGTTATGGTGTGATAGTCGGCAAGGCGAGCAATATATCCACTTAAGCTCTCCATATAAAGCGTACCAATACCAATTGGCTCCAATGGGAATAATTGACAACGTTGTGGAATTGTTGGTTTTTCCAGATTCCAAAACTCATCTTCGGTATAATAATCAACTAACATCAAGATTAATTCCTACAGGATCTCTTTTAGCCAGACGTTTTCCAACACGACCTTTCGTTTGAGATGGTTGCTTAACCTCTTCATTGGTCAAACTGGGTGTTACAGTTGCAACCTCGTTGTGCCATCGCTTCTCTCCAGCTTGTGCTTCCTGTTGAATTTGCTGCCGTCGTGCTTTTGAGTATTCGTTTTGTTGGATATACTTCGCATTGAGGGTTGTCGCGTTCTCTGCCAAGGCGTTTCGTAACGCTTTTGTCAACCAAGTTTTGAGGAGACCAACGCTGCCAACTGAGTAATCCAAAAAATATTCATATTGTTCTACCAAGCAAGGTTCTTCTACCATTGGTAAATGTGCCTGAAATGTTCTGAGAACCCGCATAAACTCAGCTATATCCTCTTTGTTGTCTGTCGAATAACGAGGTAAATGTATATCATCGCTGCGTCGGCTGACTTGACCACTGAGGTGACAGCAGTTGAGTAAATCATAAGTACCGAATAAAATATGTACGACACCAGTAACATTAGCAATAGATTTTATCCAATTCATCTGATGTAACATTTGTTTTCCTCCAGCAACCATCAGCAAATGTTGCGCTTCATCTATCATTAATGCTGTTAATTGATGGTGTCGCATAGATTGTTCTAAAGCACGACGCACAGTATCAGAACTTTTGGAAGCAAAGTATGTAGCCGAAAGAGCGTTTGCATACTTTTGATAATTTGATGTACTATTTGTAGTGATTGAATTGAGCGAGATTTTCTCTAGAGATTCTAGAACCCGGAGGTAATAATCTTTATAATTAAACTTTCCTGCTTCATTAGCAATTGCCTCTATCCCTGCGACTGGGATCTGACAAATATTACTGTTCATAGATGCTAATGCACCTTCCATTAACAGTTTTTCAGTTCGTAGTCGTAAAGTGGTCTTCCCTACTCCTGCTGGGCCAACAACGAACAAGACACAAATATCTGTTGGTTGTTGAAGATTCATCAACAAAATATCTAAAGCCTGTTTTAACCGTAAATGTCCAATTGTAATCCCTTGAAAATAGTTCAGCCGCTCGGTTGATGATTGAGTAAGAAGTGCTTGAGGAAATAGACGTTTGTGTTTTATTGCCATAACTCCTCTTGAGTATGGGGTTGAATTTGTTCTAAATCTATTGCTGGAATATTTAATTTATCTGTTTGTGATAAAACTTCAGTAGGATTGGTTGTATTAATGTTAATTGGATATTCATCAAGATAAGTTTTTGTCTGTTTAATATTATTTTGATACAGCAATTGACGCATATCTAGTGCAGCCAAATCGTGCAATCTTTGTGCCTGTAAAGTTTCTTGAGCTTCTGCTGATTCTAGATACTGTGCAAGTTCCTTAGCCCTAATTGTTATCTTTTGGTTATACTGATTTTTCTGCTGGCGCAATTCAATACTTGCAAGTCGAATTTCTCTTTCTGAATGACCTTGTAAGGATGAGTAATATTCAGAAATACACCGCACCCAATTACCTTTGACATAAGCATAAGCAGTCCCGACATCAAATGGGTCGTATCTAACTGGGACTTGAGTTCCTTCAACTTCAGGATTAAGAAAGGAATCATCAATTGACCAGTAGTAAATAGAATGAATTTTTATACCAATTCTTGGTATTATTTTTGCACTTCCCTTCGGAGTTGAAGGCAAGGTAAAAATTTTAAAGTTTTCATCATCTAAAATTTTTTCTCCATAGCGCATTCCACTTTGATTAAGACCTCTTTCAAATGCAGCATTAGGAGAGAGTCCTAACGCCGGATGCTCTCTACAGTCATAAATCACATAAGCATATTCACAAAAATATTCATATAATTCTGGCAATGTCCAGACAGCTTGTACTTTTGGGTTATTTGCTTTATTTACCAAGCGAACCTGTTTAGTAATTTGAGTATTGCCTTTTAGGTTGTAAAAGAATTCTGTGTTGGTTGTGCCAAAAAAACGTTCAATAAGCGAACCAAATCTTGGACTAGCAACGGGGCGTTGTTTTTTTGTGCAAGCAAATGCCGCCAGAAGAGTTTCAAAGTAAATACTGCCAAACTCTACACCATTATCCATTATTAATGTTTCTGGGAAACGTCCAAGTCGCTGCACACAAATTCGCAACACCATCATGCAAGAGCGATATGATGGTGGATCAAAAGTTAAATAGATGGCAAAAATGCGGCGGGAGAAAGCATCAATAAGAATCGTTGCCCAAGGTCTGCCTAAACAACGTCCAGTGCGAGAACAAACTAACTCAATATCTAATTCCGTATGGTCAATGTGGCAGATTTCAAATGGACGACTGCCGTGGTTAGGCGTGGAAAGCGTTAATTCGTGATAAAAAGGATTCTTTTGGTAAGCTGCTCTACTACCTTGTCTTTGGCGAGTTTGCCGTACTGGATCTCGTTGATTAATACGCTTACAGAAAGTAATCCGACTGGGGCAAGGGTCTGTTCTTCCTGCTTTTTCCCACTCTCTAACGAGAATACCGTAAGTTGCCAGTTTTCCTCGCTGTTTGAGATTTTCATAATGCTGTTCAATAATTCGGTCGATGAACTCCCAAGTATCGGGTGAAAAGCGGTCTACTCGATTTCCTTTGTCTCCCCGATTGGGTAGCAAACCAATATAGCCCCAACCATAATTATTAAGAGCCTTATTAAATCTGGATTTCCAGCTACGGATTGTCCGCTCAGGTACAGAACTATTAATTGGCGGTCTTCCATGTAAATATGGCTCAATGATTTTATAGCGGTAGTTAGCCACGGACAAATCTTCGGGACTCGCGCATTTTAGCTGTTCCCAAATTTCTGTTGTTTTTGCAGATTTAGGTTGAATATGAGTAATTTCTTTTTGTGCAATGAGTGCATCAAAGTTTGCATGAGTTAACCCAATCAGTTCATTTTCGCTTTGGAGAGCAATTTTTGTGTCTCCAATTTGAAGTACACACCAACTTTTACCATCCCAAACAAGCGTTGAGCCAACCGCCACATCAATTCGTTGTCCGCTGGCGATAGTGGTAGAAATTCTTTGAGCAATCATGACATTATATGCCAGTGCCATCTGTTGACTGCTGAAAAGATGAACTTGTTCTGGTTCACTCAAAGCAGCAGCTTTGAGGTCTACATATAATTGCTTTGTTGCAATCAAGGCATAGATATCGTCTACCCAATTGGTACTGGTTGATTCTAATAGTTCTTTCAGAGTCATTCCAGGGTTAGCTCTCACGCACTCAACAACCGTTGTTCTTACCTCTGAGTTAACTGTATTTTCTTGATTGAAATAAGCTTTCAGAAACTGATGGTTGCGGTAAGCAATCCAGTTTATTTCTTGATCTGTACGTAAATGGTAGTACAGTAAAAGTGGTTGAACTTTAGTTTCTGCTGGTGGAGCGTGCCATTGACCGTCTTCGCTCTGTTGATAGCGTGTGGGTTGTTTCTGAGCTAATGTTTTGAGACGTTCACTCGGTTTCCATTCTTCAAATCCCACACAGTTACGGCGTATGATCAAGAAATCAGGAGTGTGAGATGTCACCACACAACGTCCGCTCTTTGATTTGAATGATAGGCTTAAGCGAATTGGTTGGTCATAGTATTCCAAAACATCTTCGTCATTTTCGTATTCGACGATCGCTGGCAGTTCTACTTTATGAGATTCAAACTGAATTGTTTTCCCCATTTTGCGGCTTGGATAGCTACCGCAAACATTTTTCGCTCCGCCACCTACAATCCTTACAGGTTCTGAACAACGGATTTTTTGCACAAATTCTTTTGTCGTCTCTGTTAAACAAAGGCGGCGACACCAGTCTTCAAACTCTTGGTCGCTGAGCATACAGAAAAACCGTTATTTTCGGCAGGTTTATGCTTTATTTTTATACTTTCGGCAAGTTTATCATTTCAAAACTCAACTTTTTTTATTTAGCCAATAAACGTAATAATCTACTTTTCAACTCTTACTGCGGCAAAGTTATGGTTTCAAAAATGGCAAACTTATGGTTACAGTCACACTTACTGCGGCAAAGTTATGGTTTCAAAAATGGCAAACTTATGGTTACAGTCACACTAGCTATTAAAATGTAGGTTCGCAGACTAAGTGAAAATTGTCGCGGACTATGTGAAAAATTGTCGCAGACTAATTGAAAATGAGCGTGGATCAATTAGGCTGGAGAGATTATCACTAGATTGGGGGCAAGAAAGCCTTTGGCAAACGGGGTGAGAAGAATCACCAATAGTGGATCAAAGAAAATTATTGGTAAATTCCCCAGTTTGAAGATGGACACCATCATTTGGTGGGAGTCCCAAATTGAGCGAGATTACATTTATCTGCTAGAGATTGATCCAACAGTCCAGTCATACAGGGGACAGCCATTCAAAATAACTTACATCTCAAAAGGTGTAACTAAAAACTATACCCCCGATTTCTGGGTACAAAGAATAGGGCAACAACAGGTGATAGAAGTCAAACCTGCATCCCAGGTTAATGACCAAAAAAATCTTGATAAATGGAGACATATCAGCCATTTATGTGAAGAGCGGAGCATGAGATTTATGGTAGTGACTGATACAATGATTCGGCAGCAACCTAAACTGGACAATATTAAGCTGTTATACAAGTATGCCCGTAGTCCATTGACACTACAACAATACTTAGACTGTCAATGTTATTTCACTTCCAGAGAACCAACGCCTTTCAAACAGGTGTGTCATGATCTAGAGCGAAAAGGAATATATCCCAATCTATTATTCAAACTACTGTATTTTGGCTGGCTGTCAACAGATTTAATGGAATCTATAGGTGCAGCAAGTCTAATTCAACTATCTCAATTTAAAGGTGATGTTCAAGCATTACTTTTGGATGTATGAATAGATACCAAATCCGACCTGGACTTCATTTTTGGCTAAAAGGGCGCGAATATGTAATCAAACAGCAGTTAGCCAATGGAGAATTACAGATATGTGAAGTCGTTACCGAAGTCTTGTCTAGAATTACATATACAGCTTTAGTTCAGTTTCTTTTTAGGGAAGAATTAGAACTTCAATCAACAGAATCTTTTGGTGTTGTTAAACGAAAAGCAAATGAGACTCAAGCTGATTTTACTCAACTTCCTGAAGAAATTCGCTTTGAAGCCAAAAGAAAATACAGCTATGTAAGCTTTGTTTTAGAGCAAGATATACCTCAAAGGACTCCAGCTAGTCTGCAACCGATTATTGAACAAGTATCAGAACAAATTAATGACCTTAGTCCGCCAAATTGGTTAACACTTTACCGTTGGCTAAAAGCTTATGAAAGCTCAGGTCAGGATATTCGTTCACTAGTTCCTAAGCATAAATACAAAGGAGATTACCGACCCAAACTAGAGAAAGAAGTAATTCAAATTATTGATAGTTGCATTCAAGAAATCTATTTAAATCCTTCTCGACCAGATATGGCAGATGTACATGATGAAATTCTGCGCCAAATTAGGCAGGAAAATCTTACTCGTGCAAGCATTGGTCAAAAAGCTTTAGAAATTCCACATCGTTCAACTATTTACAGATTTGCATCTAAATTAGATCCATGTGTAGTCGCTAAAAAACGTTTAGGCAACCGTAAGGTTTAAACAAACTTGATTACCCGGTTTTGGCTAGGGCTTTTGAAAAATATGTAAGAGCTGATAAGCCTTACAAGAAAAACCCTTTCCTTAACGATGATTGTTTAGTAAATCTAGAAAATAAAATATCTTTAAACGAATCTCTGGTTAATATAGGAAGTACTAACCAAAGAATTAAAACTAAAAAGAGAAATCAAAAGGCATCGGATGTTCTGCATAAATAATATTAAACGTGTGTCCCAATAAAAAACTTTTGCGCCGACCTCGCCCGTATATAGATGAGAGTCTCATTGGCTATATTGCTAGACTTGCAGATACTAATTATTACCCTTCTCCAAATTATATTTTAAAAATTTCTCAACTGAGAGTCACAGGAATATATAGTAATATTTTTATCTCTAAAATTGATGATTTATGCATCCTTAGTCAGATCACTGAAGTAGAAGACAGTATTCTTTGGGCAATGGCATTTTCTTCAACTAATTCTTGTAGCTCTGCATACATCTTCACAAGCGTAGTCAAAGCATTTGGCGAAAATATTTCTACTTCCTTATTTAATAAAACTGGGGCCAGATTTTGCCCTATCTGTTGGCAGACCAAAGCTTATTATTCTCAGGTTTGGCATCTATCTCGTGTCACAGTATGTCCATTTCATAAATGTTTTTTAATTGATACTTGCTATAACTGTAATAATAAAATCAAGTTTTTAAGACCGAGATTGTTCAAATGTCAATGTGGCTTTGATTTACGTGATTCTCAAATAAATATCGCCAATATCGAAGAAACAGAGAGAAGAGAAAAAATGCTTAACCCAAGCATATTGGGGTTGATTGGGTAAGTTGAGCTACTAAATGGCTTGGTTGAAAAATCCTAGACAATTGAAGAAGCAGCATCACCCCTCATACCCTACTAAATACTCCTGAACTAAAGAAAATAAAGCGATTGCCATCTGTTCAAATTTATCGCCGTCTGGATAGGGGCAAGGTACAGCCAAGTTTTTGTCATTTTGCCAGTGCTTATTGTATGGTTCTGGGTCTAATGGTGCGTAGATGAAAGTTAGCACCTGATTGCGCCACCAGCCACTTAACTGAATTAGTCTCTTTCCTGGCAACAAGTAAAAGTTAAAACTAGGATAGTAATTATTTTTGTGGAGAGGATCATAATCAATCAAACTATTTTGAAAGTAAGCTTCAAAATAAATAGCGTCTGATGAGCGATTGTAGACTCTTCCCTTCTCCTGGATAGGAGATACTTTAAAACGTAGCCAAGGGAAATGCGCTTGAGCTATTTTTATTGCCGCGAGTTCAAATTCGATGGGAATAATAACGTTATTCATTTTCTCCTTTTTGCTTTAAGAACAATTTAGAAAATTTCGATTTATTTTTAACGTTTATTTTAGGGTAATACTGAACCGTATTGGCCTATAACAAGCGGAGATATCACACTAGACGCTACTCATTCCAAAAGTGAATTCCGTACCTCATTTAAGGTGGGCTGTACTAAGGTTAAGATAAAAATACTACAATACAGTTACGTGCAGAATCAAAAGAAATTTTCAATTAGTCTGCGAATTTGGTAGGAAATTTTCAATTAGTCTGCGACAATTTTTCACTTAGTCTGCGACAACACAAGCCAGAAACCCTATTCTTCCGTTGAGAATTTTTCACTTAGTCTGCGAACCGACAACA
>NZ_JAYGHE010000134.1:0-8072 GCF_034931145.1 Nostoc sp. UHCC 0252
TAAATCTCAAACACAACAAATAGACTTACAAAGATAGATTTATCCTAACCATGCGAAGCGTTGAAAAAAAATATTAGCTAGTCTGCACGCTTGCAGGCAGACTAGCTAATATTAAGATTAACAGTGTGGGTATTGGGTAGCCATTCTTCAGTAGCGAAGTATAATATTCTGCCTACTCCTCTAAATAAATATCATAGGGAGTCTTAAAATGCTTTCGTCAGGAACAGCAGTGACCAAATCAGAAATAAAAGTATGCATAAATAAATTCTCACAAACAAACTACACCTTTTTCACCGCGAAGAGTTCAAGAAAATCCTCATAAGGATCAGGACGAGCTTCATCCTCTTCATCTATCAGCATCATCAGTCATCAGCCTTATCTGAATCGTATTTTATCCAATACCCCTCATTATTTTTATCTATAATTATTTCGTTTAGAGAATCATCACTGATTAAAATACTATAAATATTTGGATTCTCTTTGACATGAACAATAAACTCATCTAATTTAGATTCGTCAATTTTTTGATAAGTATTTTCATCGAAATTCAAGCAGACATGGAATATCTTCATTTTTTACTGTTGACAAATGTATTTTACACCAAACTCCAGTTGAAAAGGAGAATTGAAGAGGTGAATATCAAATATCCACCTGTGAACAACTATTGATTAATAACCAGCAAAAGCATCTGTGATTTTATCGATTGGTTCACACCATGAGGGACTAGTCTTTTGACTACAGAACAATACTTCTGTACTCACTAGCGCTGTGGCTGAACCCATTAGTATTCCAACTAATACAAAATAAGCTACTGCAATAGTTTTCATTAGCCTCACCCTTTTAAAGAAGTTAATCTGCTTCAATTAGCTTGGGCGTAGCCTCACCATAATTGATGTTGCAATGCGTCTAGAATTGATTCGGCTTCATCAATTGTGAGCATCTCTAGTTGGGCGCAAATAGGTTATTCGCATAAATATTGGCTATAAGCCTGTCATTTTTTCTTAAGTTTGGATAATTCTAAAAATTCTTGAGTCTAGTTGCCTTTGATTAATTGGACTATTTGGGACAGTAACAATACAGAAGATAGGAGAAATAAATATTTCTACTTCATCAGGGTAATCAACCAGATAAATTTCTCTATAGTTATTAGTTGGAGGATTTAATTCCACATTCCACAATAAGGGGGTTTGCAAAATCTCACTGATGAATTGATTTGAGTATTTTTGGGACTGATATTCATCCCATAGCCTGGTTAATACTGTCTGAATTTCTTGCCCATCTTTCCATAATTGAGGGGGATTACTTTCTTTAATGAACTCTAAATTTAATTCCCGACAATTAGACAATGCTGCTTGATATCCCTGTTCTTGTTGGTTTAGCTCTTGTAAATATACCTGCTGATGATTATCACACCACTTTTGATTACAATCAATATTATGTATTTGATTATTAGCCTCTAAAATTCCTTGAAATGACTGTACCTTTTCTTGGGCGACTGTATTAGTATCACTGACGTGCCACGTCAAGCGATTATCATGACGAACAAGTATGAGTTTTAGCCAATTGAGCCATGATTGGGCATTCATCCCACAATTTTGTAACTCTTGATTGCCAAGGGTATGTTTGTCAAATGGAAGAACATGAAGCCCGTCTTTGACTAGTACCCAGAAAGCAAAATCAATTAAGCTGGATGAACCAATGCGAATATGTCCAGCTTGGGAAATATTACTGATTACCATTTTTATGCAAATAATGTTTGATAGGAGTCAGTTTAACCAACTCCTATAATCTAGCTTATTTTAGTTGCACTGAACACTTAGAGGCTTTCTCAAAGAATATCGATAAACTCCCGATAGACTAATATTATAAGCCTCACCAGAAATTGTAACTTGTTTTTGCAGTCCATCGAATATTTCAAAGGTTTGATAATCTACAGTGGGGGGAATGACTGCACTATAAATATCTCTAACCTCTCCATTTGTTTTTAAACGAAAATTTATGGCGTTTATAGGTTTACTTGCATCATTTACTATTAGTTTCCAAACCATCCTTGTTTTATCACCTCTAGTATGCTGGCATTGAAGTATTCCTAATGCGCCACCTGTCAAAGTATCTCTGTTGATAGCGGCTTGTGCTATTTGAGGCAGTAAAAAGGAAATTATCAGAGTTATTAAGGTAGTCTTTTTGAACATGAGTAGGTTTCCTTTAAACGGGTTCTTCACTCATGTTTTGCCTAGCAATTTATCTTTACTAAGCACGAAAAAATAACCACTTCATTGAATAGAGTAAACCTTTCAGTAATAATTGCTTCAATTCGTCTTAGGTTAGTATCTTTATTGTCCGCTTTGGCACGGTTATGCCAAATATGCTAAATACAAAGGTAAAACAACTGCCAATGCTCGATTACGTCAGTGCAGGAATCGCGTTTTACATTACAATGCTCCCCGTACAAGAGTGGATATTGGAATTCCGCCTTGGTTATCTCGGTCGCTACTGGAGCCTGATAAGTGTTGCTGGCTTATTCATTGGCTTTTTGCTCTGTCTGCTGATATTTGTGCCATTGATCATTAACATGGCATTAGATCCGTTCAGATATCCAGATCATTTGGTCATGAGTGGGATCGCTGCGGTGATTTTTGGTGCAATACTTTGGCTGGGACAGTGGCTGATCCTGCGACAGACTGAAATGACACCAAGAGTTTTTGCGCTCATCAATACAGTAGTTGGAATTTCTGTCTTCTCTGTGCTGGTATGGTTCAATCAAAAAAGTTTGCAGTGGAGCGGTGGCCCAATTGAAGGCTGGAGAACCGGACTCATCTTTCTAGTGGGTGGTACAGTTACCGGAGCGGCGACGGGTAAAGCATTAGATTTTTACTGTGGACGAGTTGAGCAGCGATTAATCAGACTTGAGAGGGAGAGGGTAGAGCAAGAAACCCAAGAGCGAGAAAAGCTTTTGAGAGAGCGGTTTGAGAAGCAGAAATTAGAGCAAGAACGCCTAGAAGCAGAGATGGCAGAGCAGAAAAGGCTACAGCGAGAGGCGGCTCAAGAGGAGGAACGTTTGTGGTACGAAAAACACGGGAAAGACTATGCTGATTATGAATATGACGAGGAGGAAGAATAACTTTGTGCTGACGGGGATGACCGTAAGCGATGCCTGCGGCGGGCATCGCCTACGCTGATGGATAACTCTGACCTTCAGCAGAATAATTAGTTTTTCTTACACTGATAACTAATAATTGTTAATGCAAACATTTTCTCTTACTCTCCTGCTCCCCTACTCCCCTGCTCAAGAGCCTTTTTTCTCCAGACTCAAGAGCTTATCATAACCTCTTGGGGGCTAAGTGGGGTAAAATCCCACCAAGTCAAATATACTCCACATAGCCCCCACATAGCCCCCACATAGGAGTCAAATTCTGCTCAAGCCTCTAAATAACTTTGGGGTATATATAGCCCCCACACAGCCCCCATGATTTTTTTAAATCTTTTCTATCAACGCAGCAAAAATTAATTTAGATCATCGTTGACAGCTTGATTTATACTTTAGTGTCAATATTTTGTTAACAAGGACAAGCAGTAAAATATTCTGCTCCAGACCTTAGTTGTCAACCTTAAATAGTAATATTTGCTAAATAACTCAATTCTTGAAATTACAAATCTAATTGTTTATGAACCGAAATTCCACAAAAGTAATTGCTATTTTGAATCAATCCGGTGGTGCAGGTAAGTCAACTTTAACTCAAAACCTTGGCTATCATCTTGCAATTAAACACAAAGTACTACTTGTAGATTTAGACCCGCAAGCATCATTAACAGCCTTTATGGGGTTAAGTAAAGAGAAGCTCACCGACGAGCAAAATATTTATGGTGTCCTTACTGAACGTACAGCTTTACATATATGGGAAAAAACTATTCATGGAATGTATTTGATTCCTACCAATATCAAACTTGCTGGGACAGAACGAGAAATTCTTCAGGATATGACAATCGATAACCGTACACGGCTAAAACTTGTACTTGATGATGTCCTAGACCAGTTCAACTACATTCTTATCGATTGTCCTCCTTCTTTGGGCATACTGAGTATCATGAGTTTAGTCGCTGCTACTCATGTAGTAATTCCTTTACAGACACAATATAAGTGCTATCTTGGCACAGACCAACTACTCCAAACTATTGCTCGTGTAAAAAAAGGTGGACATCAGAAATTAGAAATTGCTTGTATAGTTCCAATGATGTACGATAGTCGAAATTTACAAGACGCAGGGATATTATCAGAGGTTAAACAACAGGTAGAAGGGCGTATACACGTTGCTCCCCCTATTCCTAAATCAACAGTATTTCCAGATGCAGCTCAGGCTAACGTGCCGCTTGCTCTTTACAAAAGAAATCATCCCGCAGTTCCCATACTTGAAGACATTGCAAATTACATTATTAAATTATGAGTGAACGTACATTAGATAGATTATCTGGTTTGGATGGGCTATTCGGAAATGACGAAGACGCTACGACACAAGCTTCAATGTTACCAGTATCCCAAATTATTCTTCCTAAATCTCAACCCCGACGATATTTTGACCAAAATAAACTCGAGTCTCTTGCTAATAGCATTAAAGAAGTAGGGTTGCTAGAGCCTATAGTTGTTAGGTGTATTAGAGAAAATACTTACGAACTTGTAGCAGGCGAACGTCGCCTTAAAGCTTGCCAAATAGCTAAGTTAGAAAATGTAGCTGTAAATCTCATCGAATGCGATAACACCACAGCAAGCCGCATTCGTTTAGTTGAAAACCTTCAACGTGAAGACCTGAATGTTTATGAAGAAACTATTGGAATTTTAGAACTACTTGCAATGTTGCTAGAGATAGACCAGGAAACAGTAGTTCAACACATGTATCAGATGCACCATGCCTATAACGGTGAAACTGGACATAACGTTATGTCCAACAAAGAAAGTCTTACCATACAAAAAGTTTTTACTCAATTAGGGAAAATTACATGGCAGTCTTTTGTATCAAACAGACTCCCTATACTAAATCTAAAAGATGATATTAAAGCAGCTTTAGCAGAGGGAAAATTAGAGTATACAAAAGCTTTAGCAATATCTAAAATTAAAGATAAAGAAAAACGAACTGAGGTGTTGAGACAGGCAATAGAGGAGAGTCTTTCTCTGTCTAAAATTAAAGAAATAGTAAAAGAAATTCTTCAGCAAAGTCCAAAAGACGAGAAAAATGTAAGCGTTAAAAAACAGTATCAAGAAAAAACTAGTTACATCTTTAAACTTCTTAAAAAAAGTAAGGTTTGGGATGATGATAAAAAAGTCAAACAACTTATGAAGAGTATTGGTCAAATAGAAAAGCTTTTGACTGAAACAGATTTAACGTCTGAGATTGAGAATGATTTCAATGGTTAGAAATAAAGTACCAAATAGCTCTAAGTAAACGAAAATCACTAATGTAAAAATCAGGGTTTTCAAAATGTCGTTTTCCAGATGCTGTAAAAAGTCAGCTAGATATAGATGTTTCAATCACATCATCGCGCAGCTTGGCATCACTGTGGCAACTTGATCGCGGTAAGCCGTTGTCAGCTTACCGCATAACTTACGTCAACTATTCCACATTCCAACCATCAAACAGATTAGGCTGATCAATTCCGTACTGCCTCTGCACCAGCCGCCTCAGTTCTGTCACCGAGTTAGCCGACTTCATCAGAACCAGGACTGATATCACGTGGGGAGATAACCTCTCCTTTGTTTCTTTCGACAGCATTTGGTGTATTTTGTACTTCCTCCTCCCGTTAGGCAAAATTGGATTAACGATATCGAGCTTGGCTTTTTCTTCTGGAGTCATCCAGTTGTAGACAAACTCCCAATAGTATTTGCCATTTTGTATATGCCTTTTATGGAGCTTGCTTATCCGTGCTAGATTCTCCTCAAATTCAGTCTCGAAAAGTTTCGTCCAAGGGCGAGGCGTATTTAAGATGCGAGAATCGTCTATGCGCCGTTGTTCAATTGTCCGCGACTCTCCCCAAACTTGCTCGAATCTGCTGATGAGTGAATCTTCAGATAAGGCATCAATTAACCTTCGAGCTTGTGCATTTCCTTTTGTGTCAAAGTAACGCCAAATTATTCTGGCATCTTTTAGTGACCAAGTTATAGCACGTGTTACTGTTGTTTTAACCGTATATTCCGCAGAAAGTGTAACCTGATTTAAGCCTTGTTGTACAAGGGTTTTATAGACACGGGGTAGGCTAAACTGTAACCTGGTTAGCCAGTTCTTATTTATACCTATTGCCTCAAGTATGTGATTTTGAGACATCCGGTACTCTTTCGTTTCAACAATCCTAATAGCATCAAACCGATAGTTGCCGATGTACAACTCAACGGCGTGGGCGGGTGTGAAGTCTTTCTTAGCCATGATTGCTTTCTCCACAAAAATTTCATCAAATTCTCGCGGAGCGTTTGCATGGTAGATTGCACTTCCCTTGGTGTTATCATCGCTGCCCAGTTTTTGAGAGTAAAAAAGACCCAGACATTTAATCTAGTAGTCTGCCAACCCAAAGATGCGCTTGTGAGGACTGGGGAAAGGGAAAAGGGGACTGGTTTTGGGATTTAAACCCTTTCCCCCTTATCCCCACTTCCCCTTTACCCCGCTTTCGTCACGAAAGCGAACTACTAGGTCTTTGAGGTTGGAAATTATCCCAAGATTTCAATCACAGCCGCGAGAATAGCTGGGGCTTTGTCTGAAACCGGAATGAATACCCGCTTTTTCCAGTTGATGATCTCGGTAAAACATCCAACAGCTAAGAGTCGCTCTGCCAGTGAGATAGCATTAACCAGTTCTATGCGAGGTTCATTAGCAACGAAAGAACGTCGCAAGGTTACGCCACCCGGCAACTGCTGGGAATAGCCTTCATTTAGCACTAAAGAGACTAACTCCTGTGGGCTTAACAGCTTGTCCTTGAGTCCGAGTTGTTCAGCCACCGACTGGATATCCTGAGCGTTAACCACCCGACCGAGAATCTTTTGTCCATCGGCGGTTTGTAGTCGGAATACTCGACTACTGTGCTGTGGCAGGATTTTCCAGATGGGTAGGAGAATACCAGTTACCAAATGCAGGTAATCGGTTGTGAACTTGGGTAATTCGTTTACTTCAGTAGACCAAGCAGCAGTAAACGCATCAATAGAAACTTGCCCCCATGTGGAAGATTCCAAGTCTTGGACTGGTACGCGAGTTTCTTTCTGTGGACGAATCAGCAAAACTCTTGGGACAACACCACCATCCGCGTCGTAGATACTATGTGTCGGAATTGATACAGCAGCATTGCCTGACTTGGTGTTGATCATGAGTTTTCCTTGATATTGAGTGGCGAACTCTAACATCTCGTCAGCAGTTCTGATGTTGTTCTTCTGAGTGCGTTCCACTTTCAAGTAATTGGTGACGCTACCAGTTTGAGCATGAGTGTACACAGCTTCCTGGCTCTCAACAGCAAAGCGTTCAGCCCGGAGTGTCTCTACACCCATCTCATAGACACCAGCCGCGATCGCTGCTTCAATCTGTTGACTTAGCAACAACTCAAAACGCTCGAAAATGATGTTTTGCATATCGATGCGTAAAGCCAGCAGCCGATTAAGGAATTGCCGCAATGGGGGCAAGTCGATTTTCATCCCGCCTTCATGAGAGGTTAAACTCAGTCCCGTCATTTGCTCGAACTTTCCTAAAGGCACTTCATAAAATCGACCTTGGAAAATCTGCTTAAACAACTCGTATAGTGCGTACTCTGCATAGTTCGATTCAAGGTTATCTTTAGCTTCAAATATCCCATTGCCTCCGGTTTGCCTTTGCCCCCTTGTGAGTGCGCCCAAGCTATCCAGCCGTCGAGCAATAGTGCTGATGAATCGGCGTTCACCTATAACGTTCGTCGTGACTGGTCTGAACACGGGCGCAGATGCTTGGTTGGTTCTGTGGGATCGCCCAAGCCCTTGAATAGCATTGTCTGCTCTCCAGCCGGCTTCCAACAAATAATGCGATCGCCGCCGACGATTCACAGCGTTCAAATCCGCGTGATAGCTGCGACCT
>NZ_JAYGHE010000135.1:0-3921 GCF_034931145.1 Nostoc sp. UHCC 0252
GCACCAGCCGCTAGAGCTTGAGTGGACGCATAGTCTTTCGCCTCCCTAAGCATCTCTAATGCCGGTTCGTTGTGCGGCGGGAGTTGAAAATCGGTTGGTGGGTCTTTCACTGTAGTCATTGGAGACAACAAAATTAATGATGTGAAATTATACGAACTTTACTGATAGTAATGTTTGACACTGGATTTTGAGCAAATAGCCCTACTTTCTGTAAATAGGCCAGAATTTCCCTTAGAGCGTTTTTTTCTGATTGGCTTTCTTTGGTCATGCTGTACCCTTACCTTTTTTGCCCTTGGGTGTGGAGGAAGGTTGCTCATGATTTGCTAGCCAAAGGCTAATTGCTTCATCTAGTGCATCGCTTTGGGTTATTTGCAAAGCAGTGCAAGCAATTTTAAAGTTTAAAGCTTTCTCCTTTGGTATGTACCCGCTAACTTGAGTGAAATTTGGATCGTCTCGTCTTGTTACCACATCACTGTTTTCTATTTGTTCTGAAAACATTTTGACATTACCTCAAGAAAATTAGTAAAACATTACTTCATTACTTCATGAAGTAATGCTATCATAACACTAGCAAGCCAAAAAACGACGCATAACATAGGTGACAGAAGCCGGAAAGCGAAGTGATGGCAAGCCCTTAACTGGATATGTGGATTTAAAGCGATTTAGCCTCTAAATTCTGCAAAGCCAGGAAAATCAAGAATTTACCAATCATCTGAACCATGACAGCTATATATTCCAATGCCAAAAATTGGCTAGTTCAAGCAGACTTGTTAGCCAAATCCGGGCTAACTGACCTCATCGCCGGAAAAGACTCAGGTGCAGGGTATGGCAAGGCAATCATCGGTGATTTTTCCATCATGATGCCAGCCGCATACTCACTTGTTCGCAACCGCAACATCATGCACCACGAAACCATCTCAAAAGATGGGGCATGGCTGCGATATGTAGAAGGAACTTCACGCCTGGACTTAAAAGATGTTCAATTTTTCTGGGGCAGTGCGGCTTTAGCGCAAATTGACCACACCCTGTTACACGAGGACAAAGCGAAAAAAGCAGAACTGGCACTCGAAAGCATTCTTGCAGACTTAGCAGTTCTGAATATTCCTGATGGTGTCAAACTTTCGATTAGTTTGAGCAATCACAACCCAGAACGCTGGGCAACTGAGATTAAGCGCAGAGTAGAAGGGACTCACACCTTTGAGCATCTGCACCCTGTAACCCGTTCCATTGTCACCAAGACAGTTGAGATTGTAGTCACAGGCATTTATCCAGAAGGATTCGGAAGCATTGCCCACTGCTTATTTGGTGAAGCATCCCTGGTACTTGACCCCTCAGAATTAGCGATCGCACTCGATATCGGTTCATCAACTTGGTTGGTGACTGTCTTTAATGGCAGTGGTGCAGTGATTGACCGTCACTTGATTGAGGGTGGAGCCGGTGAACTGCACAGCATGATTGCAGAGGCACTAGACAAACGAAACGACCGAGTGAGCTTGCTGTCCAAGGATGTGAAGCACTCGCCTAGTTTGGTGAACCAGGGGATTATCGAAGGCACTTTTACTTATGGAGGCAACCACCTCACGGGCAAGAAGTTTGAAACCGAGTACAGCCAGTGTCTAGATGAATGGTGGAGTAACAGGATTGAGAAATTCGCCAACTTTGTGACTGCTGGCAATTATCTAGACCGTGCTAAATACCTTGTCGCCTGGGGTGGGGGTGTTTCCTTGCCAGTGGTGGATCAAAACTTAGCCGATTTAGGCTTTGTGGTCTTGAACAATCCCCAATTCATCAATGCTTTGGGATTGAAACTATTAACTCAAATTGCAAGAGGAGCTTAATCAATGAATTACGAATCTCGGCGTATAACCATTTCCTACCTAGCAGTAATTGAATTGTGCAAGATTTTTGATTTACCTCAAGATGCGCCGACACAGGCATTATCAGCAGGTGTAGAGAAGCTGATTTTTCAACACGGCAATGTACAAGCATCGCCCAAAGTTGAAACACCGCAATCTACGCAGCCCAATAAATCGGCACTTAGCGCAATGGTCACTAATTTCAAGGGGGCAGCATGACCAAATCCAGATTTAGAAACACGGTTTTAGGCATTGGTGCAACAGCAGCAGCGTTAGCCGTTGGCTACTTCGGAGTGCAGTACTTTGGCAGAAACAATATGTTCACCATCGCCGCAGCTGTCGGGGGTGGAGGGGCAATCAGCTATGTACTTCAGAAACCGAGTCAACCAGAAGCCCCAGCCACACCGATAAAAGCTCAAAGAAAAGGAAGGAAGTCATGAGCGAAGACACTGTGCAGACACAGCCAAGCCTAACAACAACCGAAATTATGACCATCATCCTCGGTTGCGAACAGACTCTAAGGTTCGTGCAAGCATCGCCAAATTACAAGCAAATCGAAGCCTCCGAGCGGTTCAGTACATCGAATGACTTAAAGATGGGTGATGCAGTGCAAGCTTTGATGGAGATTCACGAAGCGATTCTAAATATCGAGTTCTACTCTCAAGTTTGAGGAACTTATGTTAGAAACGACAACTTTGCAACGTAACCATTTGTACCAATTTCGCGGTCAACAACTGCGCTACAGCCATCGGTCTAATTGTGGAGTCAATGCCCCTTTCATATTCAATGACTCGAAAGGCAAGCGAAAAGAATTAAGTCAAAACCAAGTGCAGAGGGAGGTTTTTGAACTTGTTGAGTTTTGTGAGAACTGATGATGAAGCGATTCGCATCTGCCGGCAAGCTTGGCGATCGCCTCACCCGAAAGTGCATCAAGTACACATCGTTACAAGGATTTTAGCAGCATGGCACTCGATTACAAAAATCCCAATGATTGGGGACGTTCACCCCTGACCGACTCCGCCCTAAGAAAGCAGCAATTCAAAGTAGAAAATCCTGAACAATGGGCTGCAATGATTGAGGCGGATATTCAGGCACTTTCCACACCATTGGAAGAGAGTGAAGATTACCCACCCTTCACTGGAACGGAATTCTTAGCAACTCATGAAACCATTGATGACCATCCATACTCTGCTGCATTTGGTCAATTCTTGGGTAATGGGATTGACGCGGACATTGCAAATATATTGGCATTTGGTGAGAACAGATTTGATTTAATCTCTGATGATTTTGACGACCCCATAAGGCAATTAGCAGCGAGAATTTATAACCGATTTAAAGACATGGGTTACTGGGATGAATTGCCCCAAGAGTCGAGCGATATCGACTACGACAACATACCTTATTAGGAGTTTTAGCAATGGACTTTGCAATACGTAATCCGGTAGTTGGTCATGCAAGCCATATTGATGAAAAAGCGCTTTCCTGGGGAGGGTTTGAGTCTGATATTCTGGGCTATCTTTCGGATATAAATAAGCTCGAACAGTTTGCCGATTATGCGAATAATGCCCAAGAATTATCTGACCGATTAGAACCATTTCTGGACAACGCCAAGGTCGTCTTTGAGGCGATGGAGAAGCTGACCAAAGGACAAGTTACCTGGGTCGAACTTCGTAAACAATATGGCTCTCACGTTGCGGGTGCTATCGCCAAAATTCGTAAACTTAACGCTGAATTTGACAGCGATATGAGTAAAATAGATGCCCAAGATAGAGCCGATCTCCTGCGAATTGACCAAAAACGTAAGCACGGACTTGCAGAAGTGGCAGCACAATTGCACCACGATTTACAAGCCGAATTGTGGAGACATGAAAACAAAATTAGTGGGATAGAAAACAGGCAAGTTGTGCAAGCCGAAAGGCAAGCAATCACAACAGGATTAAGAGAGAAACGCCAACAACTTTTAGCCCGTGCGCGGTATGGCTCAAGGGCATTAGAACCCAATCAAGCACCCCAGGAAGTGATACCAGTTACTAGCCAAACTTCTGCACCAGCGTCTAGTGTTTCT
>NZ_JAYGHE010000135.1:4066-6555 GCF_034931145.1 Nostoc sp. UHCC 0252
CACAAACACCACAATCAACTAAGCAACAGAAACAACCCGAACAGTTACCACCACTGCCAGAAAATAATAGAGGTCGGACATTTAGACGTGCTGGTAATGCTTGTGAGATTGTCGCTGGTAGTTGTCTAAATTCGGCAGTTATTTTTACCTTTCATCTCTTGCAAGTTCACCCAGTTGGAATGTTCCTGGCTGTTGGTACTGCACACTTGTATTTTACTGCTACTGCAACAGGTGAAGGGTTCAATAATTTTGTCACTAATTTAATGACTGGTTGCAGTGCATCGTTAGCGTTGTTATGTGCGCTCAATGAACCAATTAGTGAATGGAATGAAGCGAGAACTTCTACTAGTACAGTTAAGACTTATATTGAGTCGGTTTATAAGCCAAAAACTGCTGAATCTTCAAGTTGGATGGATGGTGCAGGAGTGGGCATATTTCTAGCGATATTAATGTTTTTTCTATTTGGTGGCAGGAGAGGTAAATGAATTATTTAAGCGATAAACATAAAACTTTATCCGAGTCGCAACAATCGGGTTTAATGTTGTGGTTTGGTCAGTTGCCGATGGACAAGAAAGCTGTTGCCATTGGATTAAGTTTAACTGTGGGAATTAGTTCGGCGGCGATGGCGTGGCAGGGAACGAGCAGCGATCGCGTTTACTTCTGTTTGAAAACCCCACAGAAAACATTGACCTGTGAGGATAAAAATGGACGACCTTTCAGGATGACCCCATTTTATTGGTCACAGTGGAAGAGTGATGGAATGCCGCGCCAAATAGTGCGTAACCCAGCTATGGGCGTTAATGGGTTAGTGAAGGCGACCAACCCATACAAAGCGTTTTGGGCTTTTGGTGGTTTCCTGGGGTTTGCGCTTGCGGGGTGGATGCTCCGCCATTGCCAAGATGAGGAGAAGCAGAGAGCAGTTTTTGAAGACATCGCCCAAAAACGGGACGCAGCAAAGGCAGAGATGGCCGCACGTTCCGAGCTACTAGAGAGTTGCCGAGACGTTGCGATCGCAGAAGTCCAACTACAAGCCGATTTAGATTTGATAGCCAATGATCGCACTGTTGATATCACCAAAGCTGAGATTTACGCCCACACGGAAATTGAAGTTACACAAATGGAGGCAACTGACGCTATTTTCGAGGCGCAAACGGCGGGGATGACCGAAGAACAGAAGGCGGAGTATATTAAGCAGTTGCGTGAGATGAAAACGCCTTACTTGCAAGGTAGCCAGACTCTACAGGGGACGATTGACCCCAACGACAAGGTTACTGGATCTGAGCCTGGAGCGATTGCACCACAGGACAATAAAACGGCATGGGTGCAAAACTTAGTCAAACAAACTGCTCTTATCTGGGGCAACCAAGGGGGCGGTAAATCATGGCTAGCCCGTTATGTAATCCAACTCAAAAAACGAGCCGGCTACCGTGTGATTGTCCTTGACCCCGACTCGAACCGTAGTGAATGGCGAGGAGTTGAAAGTTATCACTCCTGGGATGAGATAGAGCAGCAGATCCGCAATTACTTAAAAGAACTGGAATCGAGGTTAAAAACTTTCAATGATTCCTCAATGAGTGAGGAGCAATGGCGACAAAAACTTTGGGCAGAAGGTAAAGCAACCGCACTAATTTGTGAGGAGGCCACCACATACGGCGATTTCATTAAAGATGCAGAACTGTTAGACAAATTCGGCAAGCTGGCACTAACCAAAAGCCGTAAACAAGAGATGCCAATAACAGTGGTTGCTCACAACAACACCCAGACGTGTTTATTCGGCATTAAGGGATTACATAATCTGGTTTCTAAGATGCTCCAAGTTGAATGTTTGGCAGAAGTAGATCCAGTTACACTACAGCCCTCATCGACTGGTTTTGCTAAGGTAAAACTCGACAGTTCCAACGAATGGCTTGATGTTAATCTGCCCAAAATGACAGTGAAAATATCTGACTTTAGCGACGCTCTCCCAGCAGAATCTAACCCCAATCCCCCTATCGATAAAGCTACTTTAGAGCGGATTTATGAACTGGAATTCAATCTTGGTAACAAAGCAGGTGACACCCAAGATGAACCTAAAAAACTATCACCAATGGCGCAAAAGTTGTATGAATATCTCACCAGAACTGAGCGAATTGAAGCTGATGTAAGAGAGTTTAAGGGCAACTTTAAAGTGAACGGTGAAAGATTCACTGTTGAGCAAATCAAGGGCTGGATGTACGAAATTGTGGGGGCAGGATTGGCGGACTGGATAGCCGAGGGTGTTATCAAGCTTAATCAAATTTGACTGCGATTTGTGTCTGGTGTCTGCTCCCAAAAACCCCCTTTTTTTGCGGACATCGGACACCAGACACCACAGACACCAAAGCTCAAAACCCTTGTATAGCCTAGACACCAGCAGACACCACCCTAGACACCACCCAGACACCCAGTGTCTACTACGTGTCCGCTAGACACCAATAATAAATAACCGAATAAACAGTCATTTTTTATTA
>NZ_JAYGHE010000135.1:6956-7969 GCF_034931145.1 Nostoc sp. UHCC 0252
TGATTTGTACAGTAAATGGCACGTCAAGAACAGCTATGAGGCGATAAAAAGAGGGGCGATGCTTGGTTATATCGACTATAACTTGATTGTGAATGAATGATGTATTGATGAGGATAGCGAAAGGATTAAGTCGGGGAGTGGTGGTAGTTAACTTTTCTCTATCTTCCTTCTTAAGAGCGGCTGGCTACCTACCCATGTTCATTAACCTTCTTAAAAAAAAAGCCTTTGGTGATGATAGACAGAGATTCTGTCGAACATCTTTAAGTAGAAAATTGATATCGGTTTTGATAGCAACGATTTATCAACTCTTGGTATAGAAGCGAGTATAGACAGTTGAGACACCCGCAAGATGAGCAGATCCTATTGGTGCGGATTATACCTGATTGAGGGTAATGTGCTGCTCTCCATAAGCAAGTTTAATCAGCCAACGAGACAATGCGGGTTGTAGCGGTCGTGCTTGAGGGCTGATTCATAAGTCTGGGTTAATCGGGTGTCATCACTCACGGAATAATCAGCTTTTTGGTCACTTACATTGTTTTATTAACTTTAGACAATGTAGGCTAGACCCTATGAAAATAAATCGTTTCGGCAGGGCAGAAATCCTCACACCCGATCAGATTAATCTCCTATTTAACGAGGGGTTTGTCAACCCGCGCGATCGCGCTTTATTCGGCGTGTGCCTTTATGCTGCCTGCCGAATTAACGAAGCTTGCACGTTAGCGGTGAGAGACGTGTTTGGCAGCAACGGTGTCAGAGGCGTGTTAGTACTACGCAGTGTCAACACCAAAGGCAAGCGGGACACCAGGGAAATTCAAGTGCATCCCAAGCTCAAGCAGTATTTAGAAGAGTACAACCCTAACCGCCGAAAAGAGTTCTTGTTTCCTGGGCGGCATGGGTTGTTACATATTCACAAGGTCAGTGCTGACAAAATCCTCAGAGATACCTGTGTGCGGCTGGGCATTGAGGGCGTTAGTACCCACAGCTTTCGGAGGACTGCGTTAACTAGGATGAGC
>NZ_JAYGHE010000136.1:0-7920 GCF_034931145.1 Nostoc sp. UHCC 0252
GATGCCGAACCCGCAGGGCTTGTTGTCTGCTTAGAAGGATTCTCCACCTTCGCGTGCAAGCCATTACTTAATATTCACGATGTCATTGTTGCTTTACCTTACCGTGGTAGAGGCTTGTCCAAACTGCTGCTACAGAAAGCGGAGGAGATCGCGTTCGATTTGGGCTGCTGCAAACTCACGCTAGAGGTACTGGAAGGAAACCATGTTGCCCAGTCAGCATACAAAGCGTGCGGATTCAGTGGCTATGAGCTAAATCCCCAGATGGGCAAGGCATTATTCTGGGAGAAGAAACTACCAGAGGTGAATGATGAAGAGAAAAGTCCTTAAAGCAGATTGATATGATTACTTGCTATTTGCGCTACGTTATCGATCCTGACAAAATTTCGGATTTTGAAGCATACGGACGTATGTGGATTCCGTTGGTGGAAAAATTTGGTGGGAAACATCACGGGTACTTTCTTCCACATGAAGGAGCTAATAATATTGCTGTAGCTCTGTTCAGTTTTCCCAGCCTTGCAGCATACGAGGAATACCGGATAGATTCCCAGCAAGATCCAGCTTGTCAGTCAGCGTATGAAGAAGCGCGTCGAACAAAGTGCATTGTTAGTTATGAGCGATCATTTATGCGCCCAGTTTTAGGCGATGTTAACAATTTTAAGTAAAACAGCAGCCCCAAACAAAAAGAAACATTGCTGATTGACTGTTCCCCGTTATCTTAAGTTGTAATGGTGCAGGTAAACCAACTCACTTATGAGCCGAATCATCGCAGTTTTTAATCAGGCGGGAGGTGTTGCCAAAACCACCCTTACCCAAAACCTGGGCTACCAAATAGCGCAATTGGGTCATCGCGTCCTGCTCATCGACATAGACCCCCAAGCCAGCTTAACTATCTTTATGGGCTTGGTTCCAAGAGACATAGAGCAAACTGTCAACAATGCCATTGTGGATGAACAACCCCTGCCAATTCTTGAGGGAATTCACGGCATGGATTTAGCCCCTGCCAACATCTCTCTGAGTACGGCAGAAATGCAATTGGTTAGTGCTTCCATGCGCGATTTCCGCCTGAAAGAAGCCATCGAGCCAATCCAAGACAGTTACGATTTTATATTAATAGATTGCCCTCCCAGCTTAGGGCTACTAAGTTACATCTCCCTTGTAGCTGCCACTCATGTTCTCGTGCCTCTGGAAACCCATTTCAAAGCTTTTGAGGGAACAGGCGAATTACTAAAAACGGTCGCTACAGTACGCAATAAACCCAACCGCAAACTGCAAATAGCCGGGTTTGTGCCTACAAAATACGATGCCCGGAACTCCCAGGATACTCGTACTTTAGCAGCCATCACTGAACAACTAGCAAGTGCCGGAACAGTCTTTGCCCCGATTCCTCGCTCCACTGCTTTTGTTGATGCTTCAGAGGAACGAATGCCTCTTGCAGTTTACGATCCCAAACACCCATCTGTCGCCATCTTGAAAAAAATAGCCCTTAGCATAGAATCCTTAAAATGAGACGCACTAAAGCAAGCCAACCTCTCAAAAGCAAAATTGATGTACCTTGGGACACCACAGGCGTTATTAATGCCGATTCTGCTCAATCCATGCCCTTAGACCAGATTGTTCTGCCGCCGAATCAACCGCGCCGTTATTTTGACCCGGAAGCATTAAAGCAGTTAACCGAGTCGATAAAGCAACATGGTATCCTGCAACCTCTGTTGGTGCGTCCAATTGGCGGAGGTAAATACGAAGTAGTAGCAGGAGAACGACGCTACAGGTCAGGAATTGAAGCCAAACTTGAAGCTGCACCTGTGGTTGTGCGTGAGCTATCTGATGACCAAGCGTTTCAGTTGGCTTTGATAGAAAACTTACTTCGAGAAGACCTTAACCCAGTTGAAGAAACCGAAGGTATCCTGCAACTGCTGTCTCTCAAACTAGGTCGAAGTGTTGAGGAGATACCCCCATTCCTGTATCGTCTACAACGCCTACAGAACAAAGCATCTACAGTTACCCATAACGTTATGGGCGCACACGATAGCGAAGGTGATGAACCTACCCATAACGTTATGGGCGAAGTTGAAAATGATTCTACCAATAACGCTATCAGCGATGATGAAAGTGATATTGGCTTATCTACCCATAACGTTATGGGCGAAACCGAAACGGATGATTCAGCCCTTAATCATGAGCCTGCTGTAAACCAAGACCTAAAAATCGTTGAAGGAGTGTTTGATGGCTTAGGGTTAATGACCTGGGAATCTTTCGTTAAGAACCGCCTGCCCTTGCTCAACCTCCCAGAAGATATCCTTGATGCGCTAAGGGAAGGCTCACTTGAGTACACCAAAGCCAAAGCCATCGCCCAGATTCAGAAATTAGATGAGCGCGTTGCCTTTTTAGAACAAGCTCTTGCTAACAACTGGTCTTTAAGCGAAATCAGACAGCGCATTAGTGAGAAGAAAACCCCAGCCTCTTCCGCAAACACCGAGTCGAACGATTATAAAGAGCGCTTTACTGCTGCGACTACCAAACTAAGAAAATCGCGTATTTGGTCAGACCCCAAGAAGCGCAAGCAAATAGAAAAACTACTTGCACAACTGGAGACGCTCACAAATGTTGAGTGAGGGGAGTTGTTACTGCTCCCCAGTTCTCTCGAAATCATGACGGGAGCAAGTCACGGCTAACAAAGTCAGCGGAGCCGAAGCGCCATAATAAAAAGACTAGAGAAAGTAAGATCCGTTTCTCTTTTTCTCCATTAATAAATAGGAGTAGTAAGATGGAAGCTCACAAAATAGAAGCTGTTTTAACGGAAGATGGAACTTTGATGCTGCGGGGCTTACCTTTTCATGCGGGGGATGCTGTGGAGGTGATTATTTTGTCAGCTAAAACTCCACAAAATAAAGGAGCAGTGCCTAGCCAGCCAGAAACAAATCTCTATCCAATGCGCGGTAAAGTAATCCGTTACGATGATCCAACAGAACCGGTCGCCTAATTCTGGCAATAAACGACAAAAAATATTAAGTTAAGGAGAGTGCCAGTTAGTACAGTCGCTCCCACAAGTGTTCTCATGCTAGAGTCAGAAAAACTTATTCAGATAGTACAAGCTTGGTTAGGCTATATCAGGTTAGAAGAACTGACTCAAGCTGAGGTCGAGCGTTCTTCAGATATTTATTCAAAAGTAGTAGATAAGGGAGTGCAGCTTGTTGGCAACAAGTTACTGTTAGATAGCGAAGTATTTACGCAATTCCAGCAACAGCAACAAGCAGCTAAAAGAGGGAACAAAAATGATGTTCAGATGGCTGTTGCTTTCCCACAAATTTATATAATCAACGGTAAGGGCAAAGACCAAAAGCTGAAATACCTGCCTCTGTTCACAATTGATATTTCACCCATCTTTAAAGGTAATTACCGCAAAACTGGCTGGGACTTGACCGAAT
This sequence comes from Nostoc sp. UHCC 0252, assembly GCF_034931145.1. Lineage (NCBI taxonomy): Bacteria > Bacillati > Cyanobacteriota > Cyanophyceae > Nostocales > Nostocaceae > Nostoc > Nostoc sp. UHCC 0252. Next base: position 3,426 of record NZ_JAYGHE010000136.1, read on the forward strand.
ACGAGTTTCAGCCAGTGGTTGTTAATTTGATGCGGCTGTACGGGCTAGAGGAGGAGCAAGCCGAATCACTGATTGTTGCTTCAGGAATTGGAAAATTTTTAGAAGACACTTTTAAAGGAAGATTCCCAACGCTTCGAGACTTTCTTGAACTGGTAGATTTACCCGAAGTCAAGTACAAAACCTCTCGACAACCTTATTTGCTTCGCTGCGACTTTACACCTTACAATGCCCTTCTTAAGCTTGACTTGCAAGAAATACTAAAGGAACTTCAACAACCTGACTGTAATAGCGAATGGCTAACTGAAACTCACCCAGCAATGCAGTACTTATGGGGTCAGCCACAATTACCCAGAGATGAAGTGATGTTCTGGGGTGCTTTTCCCGATCATGCACCTGATGAATTTCAAGCGTCTGTCCTGAAACACGCCCAAGAGAACTTACTAACTGCTGTTTGTGGGCCACCCGGAACTGGAAAAACGGAGGTGTTTCTGCACCTCATAGCCCAGCAAGTAGTAAATCGAGCGTTACGACTTGTTCAGGGTCTTGATGATATAAATAATTTAATATTCTTTGTCGGCGCTAATAACAGCACCGTTAAAAAATTCCAACAACGACTGACTATAAATTCTCCTGCTCAACAGTTTTATCTTCCAGGCGGGAACCAAGCTAATATCCGTAAGGAAACTCTACCCAAACTGCAATCAACCCAAGATTGGCTGCGTAATACTGAATTTGATCAGGATTCTTGGCAACAAGCCAAACTTGAATTGCTGCAAGCCGAGAGTGAAATTCAGCAACTCCAAGAGCAAGACCGCTTGAATACTGCTCAAAAAGTTACCGATGCCGAACGGCGATCGCAACTGGATCTAGAAATACAATTACTCAATGACGATATTGCTGCTACTGATTCCAAGTTACAAGCCCTAACTGAACAGCTATCAAGTTTGTCTGATTATGCAAATTTTCCCATTGATGCCTACCAGCAGATACAAGAAGCTTTATCCCAGGCAGAACGAGAACTAGCAAAAGAGTCCGACTCCATCACAAAACGCGCCTTGGATTGGCTTAATGCTACTACAGATCAGCGAATTTTTAAGCGTCTAGCAAATAGGATAAACGCTGCTGTTTTAAACACCTTGGCGACAGGGCATCCCTTTCAGACCCCCCTTGACCGCCCTAGTTTAATCACAGCCCAGGCTTCTGTTAACCAAAAACTCGATTTTTCACAGCAATGGCAGAATCTTCACCAAAAAGTCACTGAAATTCAAACCCAGCTAACAGCTTTAAATAAAGAACTAGAGTTAAAACTTTTCAGACATCAACAAATTCAAAAACAAATCGATAGTTACCCGCAAGGGGATTTCTATAATCGTTTTTACCGCGACCACCACCAATTACAGCTAGAACTGTTTCAACGTGCCTGGGCGTTTCTATTGCAAGAAGTTCTCCGACGCAAGGAGAGCGTTATGAGGGCATTGTCAACTTATGGCAGCGTCTTGACGGGAGACGGAGAGGCATTGCTCAAGTTAGAAACTGATAGTGATGCTATCTACCGTGACTTGAGTTTGATTTTCCCCGTTATTACCTCCACCCTCCAATCAATGCGTAATATGTCGCCAATTCTTCAGCCTAATATCATCAAGCTGGCACTGGTGGATGAAGCGGGGACAACTCTTATACATCAATTATTTCCTTTGCTAGTGCGATCGCAACAGGCAGTAGTGGCTGGCGACCCCCAACAAATTGAGCCAATCGTTAACATGAGCGACGATAGCATCAAACAATATCTGAAAACTGCCTTTCTGGATCGTGGTATGGGGAATGAAGACTATTATCGCTATGCCCCCACTGCCAAATACACAGCTACTGCTTATCATCGCGCTGCTGGTGCTAGTGGTACAGAATCCGACTTAGGCAATGGCATTATTCTCTCTAATCATTACCGTTGCACCCCAGACATTATTCAGTTTTGCAGTCTCAACTATCCTGGTGGTTTGCAAATCCTTTCAAGTTATGACCAGACTGCAACAGTCAAGCATCTGCTGGCTTACCACGTTGAAGGAAGCCACACCCATAATACCAATCCAGAAGAAATTGATGCTGTAGAAACTATAATTGCGTCCTTGCTAAAACATGGATACTCTACTAACTCGGATGACAACTCAAAAACAATTGGGGTGATGTCGCCGTTTTCGCAGCAAGCTAACGCGCTCAAGTATCGACTATCTAACCGTTGGCGAAACTTTTCTTGGGATGATATTGGCACAGTTCACACCTTCCAGGGGGGAGAAAAAGCAGCTATTATCTTCTCTCCTTACCAGTGCCACCAAGAGCATAGTTTTTGGTTCCTTAATCGTAAACCCAATTTACTGAATACCGCCGTTAGTAGGGCAAGGGAATTGTTTATTTTGGTGGGCAATCTCAGGGAACTAGAATTAGCTGGCGGTGAAACCAAGCGGTTAGTTGAACATATTCGGCAATATGGAGAAATTCGCACTTGAGTAAGGCTAGAATGGCCTTATTGAATGATATGGTTGGAAATCCAACAAAATTTCACGCTTTAGGGAGTCTGCCTGTATCCCAGGAATTCAAGATGTGAACAACTCAAACCGTAGTAATTTAGTGTAATATTTATCAATTAACTGTAACCAGCTAATACTTAATCATTATGATTTAATTCCAGAATTGGATTTATGCCGATATCAAGAAGCCATTATAGTGTGACTTAAAGGAAAAGATTTCCGGTACAGCAAGGCTTTCAAGCTTATAAATTTCAGAGACTTCAATTGGTACAGTTTTATTCCTGGTGATCGCAGGATTGAAAGCAGCTCATCAATTCCTTAGCGTAAGTTTCTGCACGGATGCTCATTTGACCCCGGGAGGTAAAATACTCTGTCCCATTTTGCTGTTATCAGGGCAGGTATCCAAAATAAATCGTTTTTTTATATCCAAAATTCTGGATTAAACATCCTAGATAGAAACCTACTAAAATACTCTTGGTTGTTTAGAGTGTGTATAGCATAACTTGGAATACCATCATATATAGGATGTTTTGATGCTTTGTTTTTTGCAGTAAATTCATAATCTATTCTTGTTATATCCCAATATATTTCTCTAAGTAATCCTGTTGATATAATATCAAAATTCTTACAAAAACTATATTCTATCAAGCTTTTTTGATAAGTTTCCCATGTCATTAAACTATAGTCAATCGAAACTTGTGAAGCGTTGCAATCTTGATTCACTCGTTTGACAATATCTTGACCAATTCTAAATAAGTGTGAATACCAGATTTCGGATAAATTTGAAATGTGATTATATTCTTTGTGAATGTTTTTAGCACTTTTGTTTAAGCCAGGTAAAATATTAGTGATATTAAAATTTTCTGGGGCAAACATTTCAAATACATTCTTATTTTGACTATCGTTTTCCTTTATATGCCAATAAGTATTGCCAATAATGTAGGGATTTAAAGCCGCTATTATGAGTGAGTTAGGAAATGGAAAAGCTTTATAAAGTTCAGGCCATACCTGAGAGCAATAGACGAACCCATGAAGTCCTTGAGCTTCCATTATTTGTGCAGCCAAAACAGAAACCCGATTAAAATTTGCAATTACCCAATCTGATGGATCTTCATTAGGTTCCTGATTCCAGAATTCTGGAGTATATTCCCAAGCTATTTTTACCACACTGAAATTTCTATGCTCGAAAGCAACTCCTGTAATATTTGATATATCTTCAAAAGAAGGAATCCAAGGTTTGAAGCGTAAACTTTCAATATTATCGTGAGCAGTAAAGTAGGGAATTAGTGCATAAACAGGTTTTCTATCAAAGACAAGAGTATGAATTACGGATTCTCTTGTTATTCTCGCATCCATTGGTGCAATGATGACAGAATAAATGTCCTCTTTGCACATAGTTGGAAAAAGTGTCGTTATATGGTTTGAATATGCTAAAAGTTCACTAAATGCTTGCCTCTCTGTTTGAACATTTTTCTTGAGTTCGATAATCGCGAATATTGGTTCATCTTTAGACGCTCCCAAAAAGTCTGCTCGTAATGTAGAATTATTTTCTTTATCTAGAGGTACTTCACAACCAAATAATTCTATTGTCCGAACATTTTCATCAATTGCTAAAAGACGAGCATATATATTATTTTGAATTACACGATCAGGAGTAATATCAGATAGGTCATCTGCAAATAAATATGGTTGAGGAATATCTGCTATATCGATTAAATCTGTCCATGTTTCTCGTTGTTTCCATATATGTTCTTGAATTTGTTTTTCAGAAAACATTAGTTAAAATATATCTCAAAAGTTTATATATTTGGTTCTTTGAACTATAACGACAGTATCATTTTCATTACCAGTACGAGAACTTGGTAATACAAATTCATAAAGGAAGCTCTCTGGTGAAGCTCTCTGGTATAGAAATGTTGATTAAACTATATTTCCCTACATAGTTCAAAAATCCAAAGCAGAGATCGCGTTTT
>NZ_JAYGHE010000137.1:0-6739 GCF_034931145.1 Nostoc sp. UHCC 0252
GAGCAGTGGTCGCCCAGTATAAAGGGTTCGACTTGGAACATTCGCGCCAAGATTCGCAGTTTTAGACGTGGGGGAATCTCAATCGGTACACTGTTTCACATTGCCAAACAGTATGGCTTTCGGTTCCCTAAACCGCAGTATGAACCATATCAACGTGACAAAGGGCTGATTAGCCGTGAGCAATGGGAACTTGGGCGAGTCAGAGAGGACTTGAGCAGCTTCCAAAATTTATTAAGGCAAGCGATCGCTCCTTTTGCTTCAATATTTAAAGGATTTAAAGCCCCACCAACACGCAAGCCCTTACCCGAAATTGACACGCCTTCGCCCAATGTAATTATTTACAAGCCCGGCAATATCCCCTACATAACTGAAGTTACAGGCAATATCTCTATCTCCTGCCAGCCAGAAGAACACATTACCGCTTGGGTGGAAGCTGTTTCTAAGGGCTGGACGCAAATTTTAGATAATTCTCACCCTGGACTAGGCAAGTCTTACAACGCGGGGCAATTAACGGCGGGGCTATTCGGCGTTGATAAACTGATTTACCAGGATGCCAACCACAGAAACCCATCCACACTGCCCATTGAGACGAATTTTGTTGACTTACCAGTGCGGCACAACGGCTTTAAACTAGATCCCACCCGCAAAACTCCTACAGGTTCGGACTTTAAACTGTGGACTAAAGCGGGTGAGACTGCCGACACTGACGGCAATTGTCACAGGACTTACTTATTTAACGCCTTCCGCAGCAAGAATTTTAGCAGCCTTGATTTTGAAGAGAGCGGTATTAGTCCCATCTGTGGCGGTTGTTCTCTTAAAAATCAGTGCCGTTTCGCCAGTGGTGACGGTTTTGGCTTCCGTTTTCAAAAACGCACAGTTATTCAAAATTATTCTGAACTCAGAGCGCACCCAGACTCTACACCAGTCACCTTAACTAATGCTGCTGACCAAACTTTCACTGTTGGGCGGTTATGGGAAGAAGCAGGCACACTCATCAAGCCCGTGCGCTCGGTTGATGTGAACCGAGGCGATTTTGAAACTACTGTCGGCAAACTGCTACTGTTAGAACCAAATCTTCTATCACAGCTACAACCTGCACTAAAAGTTTTACACCAACTGTTAACTCAGCAACTTAAGCCCACTGACCGCTACGGGTTTGATGATGCCAGCATCCGTGCGCTGCTGCCCCCTTTCCCCACAGGCTTAGATATTGAAGCGATTCAGCAAACTGTAGAACCTGATTTAACTTTTTTAGAGGACTTGGACTCAATTGATATTACCCAAGATAAACAACTCAAAAAAAGCTCTGCGGCTCGTTATGCTGCCAAAAAGGTAGTTAAAGACAGTGCGCGAACGGCAGGCAGGGAGTTTCTTGACTTGCCTAATTACTGGTTGCCTGACTTTCTTGAAGCTTGGAAAGGTGATGGTAGTTTCCAATCTCAATGGGGTGTACTCAGCATTTACCGCCGAAACCCCAAACATACTGAATTGGCCCACTCTGCCCAATTTAATATTTATCTTGATGCCACATTCAAATCCCAGCAATTGAAATTGAAACTGGGCATCAGTGACCCCGTGTTAGTCATTGAGCAACAACGCCCAGACTACGGCAATTTAAAAGTCGTCAACGTCACTGGGCTGGGTAAACTGCCTAAAAATCGCTCTTCTCCACTTACTGCCCGTGTTAATGCTCTCAAAGAAACCTTGAAAGAACTCTGCCCCAACCTTGGCATTATCGATTGGAAACAGATTGCAACCCAAGCCGAGGGCCGCACAGAATACGGTCACTTTGTCGATGGGCGTGGTGTTAACAGGTTTAGTGAGTGTGATGCGATCGCAAGTTTCGGCATTCCCTACCAAAACATCGGTGTTTTAGCAGCACAATATCAGGTGATGACTGGGGAACCAGTCAACCTGGAAGATGAAAACAGCGCTTTCCAAAAGTATCTCACAGACCTGATCCGTGCAGAAATCATCCAAGAGATTGGGCGATTACGCGCTCATCGTCGCTCCAATGTGGAGCTAACATTCTACTTCTGCGCTGACTATGACCTTAGTTTCCTTTTAACGGAACTGCCAGGAGTTAAATTAGAGAGCGTTGATGCCTGCTCTCTATGCACCGAAGCGGGTAGCCGAGATCAGCAGACGGGACACGCCATCGTCAAAGCATTCACGCACCTTTGGCAGTCAAAACAGAAAATTGGACAAAAGGCGATCGCCAAAATCATAGACACTACCCAAGGATGGGTGAGCCGATTTACCCAGCGTTGGGGAGGCTGGCAGCACTTTAAAAAATTATTACTCCTGCTATTAGATAGTCTTAATAGCGGTAGTAATAAAAATTTGGCTGACTTAGACGACGATGAAAAGTGGTTAGCCCGTACATACTTCCCAATGTTGATTGCTGAATCAGAATCATCACCTGAAGATACCTTAGAACACGTCGCTGAAGTTGCCACAATCTTTACTAATACTGCACTGCGGCGAGTTTTGAATTTCTGCACGCCCCAAGTTAGGGCTGACTTGCTGATGATTGTACTGAGTTGTCTGCCCACTGAAGTTTACTCAGACTTTGCCCCACTGCCAGCCGTAACTAACCCGACAGCGACCTGATAAAATTTATCGGTTTTCATTCCTACTGACCTATCAGTAGTAAAAGATGCTCTGCTTCATGATTGTGTACTTAATCATTGAGTGAGCGTCCCGTTTAGTATGCCTTGAAACGCTTTTTGAACCCCTGTAGGTATTGAGCCGAGAACCCAATGGAACGTTAAGCTTTCCAATCACCTATTCCATTCCAAGCATAATCAAGATTACGCTGGTCGTAGGTAGGAACAAGTGAGCAAGCTAGACGCATCAAATCAAATCCCCCTAATTTGTTTAATTTTTCCCCTATTTCCCGTACTCGCTCGAAATTTTGACCACAATAAGGCGATCTGTCGTCACCTCTTGTTCTATCGTTAATAGAGAATTTGAGCAATTCAATAATTATTTTTTGTTCTAGGCATATTCGGGGATAATTTTCCGCAGCAATTAATTGTCTCGCAGAATGCCGAGATACTTGATAGCTATCGTCAATTTCTTTTAGGTATCTAAATTGTTCACTTTGGATTAAGCATTGCAGATCGTATTCTGAGTAAATTGGATTAAACTTGTCTGTTTTAATGTCAGAAATTGTGATGAATTGATAATTTTTCTGCAAGGCGCGTTTTTTATTAAGGCCACTTTGTCGTTTTGCTTTACCCATTTTTTGTTTGCTCTTAGGAATTTAAGAGTGCGTGGAAAGTGCGTCACTCAAACAACCAAAATTTAACCTGCCCTTGTCCGTTTGGTGGTGGCGGGTAAAACTTTGTCCGCTCACCAGCACCCAACTGCTAAAAAATTTATTCAGATTCAAAGTCGAGAAGAACAGCATCGGCCTGAAACATTTCGTCTCTAGCTTTTAAACCAATATCTCGACGGATATTGTCTAGAATTTCTAGACCTGTGCGTTGGCTGTTGGGGTAGGGAGTCCAGATGGCGTTGACTGTAATTTCAGTACCGACTAAGAATGTGTTGACTGCGCCGATAAAATACTCACCATCGGCATAATCTAAGCGAACAAGGTAAACACGAGTTTTGCCAGCGTAGTGAGCATTTTTAATGTCAGAGGCGGTTTGATAATCGGGATGTGATTCAGTCAAATAGGTGATTTTAGGTTTGTTGGGATGATTAAATCCTTCGGATTTACCCCAATTGGGATCTGACTTTTTAAATCCTTCGGATTTACCCAAATTGGGGTCTGACTTTTTAAATCCTCCCGATTTACCCCAATTGGGGTCTGACTTCTTGCGCCTTTTAGCTTCTCCCATATTGATTCCTATTATGTGGCTAACTTGACCCGTTCAAAGACTAAAACTAGGATGCCATTGTTTCTATGTTGTTGCTGCCTGGGCTACGGAAAGAAAAAATATTACTCCTGCTATGTAGATAGTCTTAATAGCGGTAGTAATAAAAATTTGGCTAACTTAGACGACGATTAAAAGCGGTTAGCGCATACCTTCACTTATTTGCTTTTTTGTATACGATAATCACTCTATCTAAGTAAAGTTCATCCGTTACTACTGAGATGGTTCGTATAAGCTGTGAGCCTTGAACTTCAATGCTATCAGCTATTTTCGTGTCACCATCGTCGTATCTGAGCTTTTTTTTATTAACTTCATCGCTAGGTACAGCCCACGATACCAGATCATCAACCAATAAGAAGGCTTTAGAGTCATAGAAACTTAGATGACCGTTAAACGGTATAACTTCAGACTCCAATACCCCTTCACTATCAAACCAATAAACTTTTGGTTCGCCTATTCTTTCTTCAAAAAATTTCCCATCTGATGAGATAGTTAGAGTAAGTCCTTCGGTTGCTTCTACCTGATCAATTAAATTGTTGCTGTTACCATTCAACCAATTTTCGACACCATTCGGATCTGGTTCATCACCGATAAATTTTATGTCGCTGTTTAGAGAAATGCTTCCCGTTAACAGCCATGTTCCAATTAATAATTCTATGTTCATAGGATTTTTCTAATTACAGGTTTGATTCAGCCTGTTGCTGCTGGGGTGCTGGCTGTTTACTTTTTCTCTTGCCCTTTGCACTATTTACTGTTGATTCCTCTGGCTCACTACTAGCTTGATCTGACACAGTATTTACAACTATTAGCTGAGTTTCAGTAGCCGGATTTGATGACCGATTTTTGTCGTCGCTTGAAGATGTCTTTTGCTGGCGACGGCTGCTTTTCTTCAACTCACCTATTAAATATTTGATTCTGCTACCAGTCAAATTAATCCCCAGACCCTTCAGCATCTCTGAGACTTCATCGTAAGTGTAGCCATACTTGTCAGAAGTCAGCTTCTCAATGTACCGCCTCATTTTTCTCACTGCGTCTCTGTCCGAGATGTCCTCTCGCTCTTTCGGCTTCTGCTCCTTCAGTAGATTGATGGCCTTATCAATCTTGCCCTTCGTAATCACTTCTGAATTCTGATGCTCACTCATGGTTATTCATGAATATTGATTAACTGATAATTATCGACTATTTGAAAAAATCTGATTCAAAATCCTCAAAAAAATTGACTATTGCGGCTACGCCGAATTACCTTTTTGTACTACGGCTACGCCTTATATTTTTTAGTGTGGCAGCTTCGCTGGTAGTCTTATTCAAGCTCATGCTAAAAAATCTGGCTATTACAGCTACGCTGAATCTAGAAATTTAGTTAAAACAGCTACGCTGAATTATCTTTTCATATTACAGCTACGCCGAACTATTATATTGTGTGCCAGCTTCGCTGAAGCAGAGAATTTTCATATAGCGGCTACGCCGTTTTTATCTCCTCTATGCTGGCTACGCCGACCCAGAATTTATCTCCTGCTTGATTTGATTCAAATTCCGGCTACGCCGTTGCTATCCTCCCCTGTAAGTTGTAGGATGATCAGCAGCACGGCTACGCCTTTGTACTCCAGCCTTCAGCCCCCTGCTGTGTCCTCCGTATTGTCGTAGCAACTGACACTGCACCACCCCCGTATTTCGGCTAGAAGCCAGCCATGCCTCAAAGCTTACGCTTTGTCTCGCTGCGCTCGAACGGCAGACTGGTTCAAGTGGGGAAGCCCCCCTTGAAAAACCCCCCGCGCAATGTCCCTGAATCTTCTCAACTTATGGCGAATCGCAAGCAGTCAAAAGCTCTAGTCCGAAAGCATATTTTTCCAGTGAGATTAAGTGATATCGAATTGGATCTGCTGCGAATAAAATCACTTGATGCGGGGATGTCAGCGAGTGAACTGATGAGGCACAATGCGTTGATGCGTCCATTACCAAAACGACTAAGTAAAATTAGCTTGCAAACATATTGGGAATTAGGACAAATCGGGAACAATCTAAACCAGCTTGTTAAGGCAACCAACATAGCCTTAAAAGTTGGGCGAACTTTACCTGCTGATCCAGAACTGCTAAGAGAGCTTTTAGAACTGCTGCATCAGTGCAGACGAGATATTGCCTCGGATGATATTGAATCTGACGATTGGGAAGAAGAGGAAGACGATGATTGGGAAGCAGACTAAGGGCAGAGGTTTTCGCAAGCTGCTGGATTATTTGGAATCCCGCGAAGATGCCAAACTAATCGGCGGCAATATGAGCGGAAGAAATGCCCGTGAATTGGCGCGAGAATTTAAGCTGTCGAGACAACTGAATTCTGATGCAGACCGAGTTGTTTACCATGTCTCGCTGTCAGCAGCTAAGGGTGATAAATTAGATGATGAAAAGTGGAGCGAGATTGGCGACCGCTACATGAAGGAAATGGGGTTTGATGCCAATCAGTTTGTCATCTTCCGTCACCATAACACCGACGACGACCACATCCATATTGCAGCCAGCCGCATCAGGATAGACACGGGGCTAGTAGTGCATGATTCTTGGGATTATGTACGCTCTGAGAAAGTCCTGCGACAGATTGAGCAAGATTATGACCTAGTGCAAGTCCAAGGTAGTAGAGAGAAATTACAGCGCACACCCAGCACCGGACAAATCAGGCGCATAAGGCGAGAGCAAGAAGAATTTGAACTAGGTAAACTTGAGCAGCCACCAGGACGCACTATCAAAGAGGAACTTCAGCAGACAATTGATAGGGCTAGTGTTGATAATCCCCAAATGCCAACGCTGATCATGCGGCTGCAACAAGCTAGTGTCAGTGTGAGAACAGGATGGACTAGGAA
>NZ_JAYGHE010000137.1:7109-7727 GCF_034931145.1 Nostoc sp. UHCC 0252
CCCGCCCCGAAGACTCCACTTCGTCGCATGATCCGCAACGAGTTCTTAAATACCCACATTTATAGAGTTAAAGTAACCTATATAAATTTATTAATGATTTTAGTTTATTGATGATAGTCTATTTTAGAATCTTGACCCGCAAAGAGACTGAAGTTGAACTTCCGGCAAGTTCCGATTCTTTTCCCGACAAACTAACACATCAGTTAACCGTCGTTCAGCATAGAACTGATGAGCTATCCAACCCAAGGGAAGACCAGCCAATAGTCCAACAATTAACCCAATTATCAAGCTAGAAACAAGATTCTTTCTAGTGATAGTATTCTGCTGCTCTACTCTTGCTGACATAATTCCCCTCTAAATGAATAAAATGCCTTTATTACAATTATCGCGTCTCCCCAAATTCCTTGATATATTCCACCAACTCTCTGGTATGCCCCCCTTCAGAAATTCGCTCCAAATTCCCCACTAAGATAAACAGTTCTCGCGCTCTACTAATAGCCACATTGAGTAGATTAGGCCGACGATTAATAAACCAAAGGCTATCAGTTGCAGAACATTGGCGAGTCGAGAAAATTATCACCGACTTCTGACCACCTTGGAACGTGTGAACTGTGCCAA
>NZ_JAYGHE010000138.1:0-7583 GCF_034931145.1 Nostoc sp. UHCC 0252
AGTGCATCCTTTGACCGAGACTACACCTCAAGAGTGCATTGGGATTGTGAATGCGGTTGGATGGATGATTCAATTTAAGATGTTCGTACTTTTTTACTTCCTTGCGCTTAATGCTTGCTGACTCAATTGCATCACAATATTTTGCGGCAATGGGTCTATGACAGCATCAGTCGGCAGTGATTTAATAAAAGCTGTTACCTCTTCCCCAGTTTTATATTTCCCTTCACTCCAAGCATCAGCAATCTGTTTCGCTACCCGGTCAGCATCATCTCGATTGGCATGGGCGGTAATACATTGAATATCATTACCTGTAAATGATATCCATGTCTGCCAAAGTTCCGTAACTGGATGCTGAACAATCCCTGTGGTCAGTTCATTGTCCTTAAGCACTGATTTTTTCTGACGGCGACCAAATCCTTTAAACATGGCAATATTGAGTAAACGCTATTTTAAAATGCCCAAAATCAAAACTGCGATCGCACTTGTGTAACATCTACAATCCCACACTCACGTTGTCCCTACCGTTGCCCCATGCGGACTGAAAAACAGCGAGAGCTAGGGCTTTGCATCGGATTAGATTGCTAGTGGTAAAGCAATGTATCTATGGCGCTACTTTTTTCGCAACTGCTTACCAGGGGAAAATCCAGGCACTATCTAATAATTACTAATTCGTAATTCGTAATTAATTCATAATTGTGTAACTATCAGAATAGTTGTAAAAACTTTAAAGTTAAACAATTTTCTCCATGCGCTCATTACTCTTTCAAAACTTAAAGTTGACTATTCCTACAGCTTTATTATTTACGGTTCTTGGCTATATTCTAAGTCTATTTCTGAGTTTTCTTACCAATCCACAAGCAGCAAGATGGCAATTCCATCTAGAATTCGGCCCTGAACCCCCAAACCTTCATGAGCTTGCAATTTTTCAAGCTCAGGCAGCATTCTCCGGTACAGCGCTCGGAATTCTAATAGCTCAAACAACTTTTTTTGTATATGTAAGTAAATTTGGAATCAGCAATCGTAGCACTAAGCAGTAATCGAATTATTTAAGTTAAAGTTGCACTTCTAACTCGCTGTAAGCGTACTTATACGGGGAAGCAAGCTAGGCGTAGCATTTCTAAGAGTTGGCTTTACGCTACGCTATCATTTAGAACTAAATAATCATAATCCTTATGCTTTTTTGACTCGGCAGGCAAAACATTTAAATGCTTGCTGTCCTGAGAGATTGTCATAATATTGTTTATCTATCAAGATATTAACTGACTCATAGTAGGGAGTTCCCAACTCTTCTGCCATTTTCTGCCCAGGCCCGAACCAGCCAGGGACAAAAATAGTATCTTCTCGAATTCCTGACCAAACCAATGCAGTGCCAGTGATTGCTCCTCTGGGGCTTTCAACTATGATTTCATCACCATTTTTAATCCCTGCTTTTTTTGCTGCTTCTGGATGGATTTGTACTAAGCGAACACCATTCATTTGCTTGCCTGTATAAGTCCAGTGAGTTACAGAGTGGAAATGAACTACACTCGATCTACCAGTTATTCCCATTAGTGGGTACTGCTTGTGTACTTTCCCAGAAGAGATTTTTCCTAATTTAATGTTTTGAGTCAGTGCCTGTGGATTCACAGGATTTTTTACCAACTCAGATGTGTATTCAATGGTAGGATGCTTACCTATTACCTCTGGATGGGTATAGAAGCTTGGCAGAGCAGAGTGTCCAGCCTCAGCTAGCCGACTTTGTAATTGGGGAGTATAAATTTCTACTTTCCCACTGGGAGTTAGAAATCGCTTACCAATATTATCAGGGTTAAGAGCTGATGCGGCTTCATACCAAGATGCATGATCTAGGTAAAGTGTGCTGACACCAGGATGATCTACTGTGGGACAAGGCCAACGCAAGGGTTCTGTTCTTTGAGATAGTCTCTGTTGGGTCATACCTCCCATTCCGGGAGTATTCGTTAAAAAATTTGCCCACAGATGACGATAGTCTTTCCAAGAATCAGGAAAGTTGTCCCTCCAGTATTCAGGCGGATTGCGTTTGTCTAATTTCGCTGTGGCGTGTGCTAAATCAATCCAGATATGCCAATCTGGTTTGGATTTACCTACCGGAGTAACCACTTGTTCTTGCCAACGGATTGCTCGATCATCCCGCCGCATATAAACGGTTTCCATTTCAAAACCACTGGTTACGGGCAAAATAATATCAGCATAGTAGGCTGATTCTTCCATAAACAATCCAGTGTAAACATAAAATTCTAATTGGCGGTAAGCCTGTTGTACTTTAATTGTGTCTGAACAAGCCAACAGAGGATTACCCTGAGTAATGATCGCTTTGAGTTGATAAGGTTCACCTGAAATGATCGATTCTGCAAAATAATCTGGCCCAACTGGTAGTGCAATATCTTTGCTAGGCGTTTTACCAATAATCGCTGGCAACTTCAATTCCCCTGGCCAAGTATTGTGCATGAAATTGCAACCACCACCAGGAATACCAATATTACCTGTAATTGCAGCTAGGAATGTCAAACAACGGTAAGTATCAAAAGCCCCCAATTGATGAGAAATCCCAGCGTTGCAGAAAATAGCAGCAGGCTTAGTTTTTGCATAAGTCTCTGCCAGAAGCTTAATCTTTAATGCTGGAACATCCGTTACTTTGGCTGCCCACTCTGGTGTGTAACTGAAGCTTTTTAAGTGATTCTTCAGTTCATCAAAACCTAATACCCACTCTTTTACAAAAGCAGCATCGTATAAGTTGTTAGTCACGATGTGATAGAGCATTCCCAAAACCAAAGCCAAGTCAGTGTGTGGTTTCGGTGCAATCCACTCATCAGCTTGCGCTCCTGTAGGAGTCAAGCGCGGGTCGATAACTACTAATTTGGCTTTAGTCTGAACACGACTTCTAAGAAGATAGGCAAAGGTTACAGGATGCGTTTCCGCTTGATTCGTACCTAAAAATAGAAAGAATTTGGCACTTCCCAAGTCTTCTTTTTTAGTCGCATCATCAATTCCGTAACCGTTTGTAAAATTACCCAAGCCAAATGTCCAAGCCAAAGCATTGCCACCTGCATCGTTGCATACAGTCCCAACATCGGTATTATTAGGACTGCCCAGCAGACTGAAGTAGCGCCCGACTAGAGAACCTGTTCCCCGTGGGAGTCTGCCAGAGGTTTTGTTGGCGATCGCTCTAGCTTCACCTGCATCCCTTAGTGCTAAAAACTTGCTAGCTATGGTTGAAAGTGCTTCATCCCAAGAAATCGGCTCAAATTTAGAATTGCTGTCACCTTTTTTTCCGCTAACCCGCTTCATTGGGCTTTTCAAGCGAAAACGATTGTAAACTAACTGGGTCATCATTGGCCCTTTAATACAAAACCCACCAGCCTGTACTGGGTCATTTGGTTCACCTAACACATCTATGATGCGTCCGTCTTTGAGATGAACTTTCAATCGGCACAGAGAATTGCAGAATTGACAAGCGCTATCTACAATCTTATCTGGCTCTAGGGCAGCCGATTTCTGAATAAAATCAAATTCGGTACTTTGGAGAGGGATTGCCTGATCCTGTCCAGGACTTGCAGCATCTGCCACTTCTTTTTTTAGTAACTCTGCTGCACTTACAGCAGCTGTACTAATAGCCACCCCTTGGATAAAACCACGCCGTGAGGTCTTTTTTCTACCTTTTGATGTCATGGAGATGCTCTACCTACAATCGCACTGATTACAGCATTTCACAAATGTGGGTGAGTTTAGCTACCTCTGATTATAGATATTACATACTTGAATAACACCAATAAAAATATCTCAGTAGCGATCGCATGAAGGCAGTAAGCTTAGTGTGATTGCTCCCTATCTGCTTGTTCTAACCCGAATATTCTAGGAAAGCCTTTTATGAATAGATTAGACAAGACAACACAAATTATATCTCCCTGGTGGCGTTGGCCTCTTGAAGCTCTATTCCCAGATAAAAAATTTGATGGACAATTCCAAAATCCAGATAGCGAAGAGGTTTTTGATTTTGACTCGGTTATATCATCTGCTGATCCCATCACTATGATTGCATCTGATATTGCCTATTATCCAGAAAACGATCAGCGCGAACTTTTTACAATATTTATCTCTGGACTGGGACAAAATAAGTCTGAGTCTTCAAAAAGAAGCCGTAGGTATGCTACTACTCTTTTAACTGGTATCGCCAATATGAACAACTCTTCTTTTCTGAAGCAACGTCCAATTATTGCTTTCATTAACCGATACCTCGACTGGATAAATGCAGCTGTTGACTATCTAAATTTATCTGGTAGTCCAGTTATTAAAAATGCCGCAATTTTGATTAATTACGCTGTAAACAACTCGATACCTCTTAATTTATCGGGTGATAGTCTTGGAACAATTTACCTGGCTAGAGCTATTAAGCTTGCTAAAACAATTTTTATCAATGGACATGCTAAGGTGTTTGACTTTAGAGAACGACAAATTCAAGAACAGAAGTGGCAGCAGCACACTAGTCAACTTATCAATGTTTTGACCTTTGGAAACGGCTATCGAAAATGGATACCAGGCCCAAATTATATTATGGTTTTCATTGAAGGCGATATATTACCACAAAAATTTGGAATGACACCTCAAAGGGCCATTGAGCAAAAACGAGATGATATAAAATTTCTGGTATTTCAGCGTTTGTTTACTCAAGGCAACTTTGAAGCCCATAATATGATGTTTACAATTGAACTTCTTTGCCAAACTTTTAAAAAAAATCAACTTGAAGTTGGTGATTTTATGGGCTTATATAGCAAACTCAATTCCAACACTTTAGAAATTGCTACAACCGATGAAATATCATGGCCAAGCGATATGAAAAACTACGTATGGAATCCAGACAGTCTCAAATCAATTCTATCTCTCTCATCACATGAATAAAAATATAAGCTTCTGAAGCTGGGCTACAAAACCTGACGAAAAGCGCCTTGCTTCCAACCACCATATTTAACTTTATCTAAAGTTTTGTCCTTCATAATTTGAGTTTTCTAAAGATGGCATCTAACCCTATCTTAGTTTGCGGTGATTAAATTGCTAATGGTAAAGCCATTCATCTATGGCGCTACTTTTTCTTTAAACTGCAACAAGCAGAAAACGCAGGCACTTGGGTCGCTGGAATTGTCATTGGCTCATTGGTTTTCGGATTACGCCCTTCGCGCTAGTAGCGTTCGCGTCGCTCGAATGACCCAAACCCAATCAGCGTTACCTTTTCACCATTGGCTACAGCTTCGGTAACAACTGACAAAAAAGCACTAATGACTTCATCGGCTTGCTTTTTTGTGATGTTGGTCTTTGCCGCTACAGCATCTACTAATTCGCATGACGTTCATAAATCACCCTGAAACATTGCCAGTATTGGAAATTTACTTTACCATTACTACCTTTTGTGAGGATAGGGGGAAAAGGACTAACAATCAAGCAGCACACGAAAATTTACAGTACACGGCTACTGCTGTGGCAACTTTGAATTGAGGGGTACAGCCAGTTGAGTTTTAATGATTTCCCGAACATGATATGAGCCATGCAAAAATAACTTGAACACTTTTGATGGATCTGCAATGCAAATATGCTCCAAAACTTCTGTTGGCAGAACAACAAAGGTCGTTAAAAGACTTTTGATTTTTGAGAGTACATAACATCCGAGCGCAAAACGTACTTTCGCCCTTGGTCAACAGGAGTGCCTTCATGTACTAGTTCATGGACAAAGCACAAAGCCATACCTATTACTGGAACCACTGTGAGACTAGGTAAATGTTCATAGTATCGCCGATCAAAATGAAAACGGGTTTCGCCACCTGCAAAACCTTGATTCAGATAAATCATGAAGCTTAATAGACTCTCCTCACCATTAGAGCGTCGATAAGAACCATCATGATGAATCGCAAATCTCTGTCCTGGATCATAGCGATAGAAACGAAAACGCTCATTCAGCCCCACCGCTTCCCATCTGCCAATGATATTAGGAATATAATTTGACACACGCTGCCATAAACCAAAAGCTCGTTGCGGATCATCTAGGATAACACGCTCATTATTGCGAATATCAGGACGTATTTCAAAACCTCGTGAGGTAGTAATTGGGGCATCTGTATAACCGATGTTTTCGGTTAAAGCAATATACTCTGCACACTCTTGTGGTGAAAGAATATTGTCTATAGTGAAAATTTCATTATTTAGCAAATTTTTTTTAGTCATGGTTGAGTATGAAAGCGCTCCTAATGATTAGGCAAATCATCATTTATCATTGTTTCAATCACAATCCCGCCAAACCGAGCTTCATCAGCGCAGCATTTTACCCCATCAATATAGCAAATATGGCTTTCGTACTTCTCTTTAGTTTCAGTTATAATTCCCTCAAATCCTCCACTCATTGAGGTATTAAAAAAACTCAATTTTCGTCCCTGATCATCACTTGCTTTGCTATAGCAATCATCGCAAACTGCACGTGGATATCTTGGAAAATATCGAGTTGGGGTCGAACAGATTGGGCAAGGGTGAAATTCAGTATTACTCATATATTTTTACTTGAAAAACTCCATCTTGTGATTTGGAGATTACTCAAGCCCACTACCTGTACTGTCGCAGGGCTTCGGCAATCACTCATGAGAAATCGATTGCTCTTAGGCGATGGACTACGCCATGCTTGAGTGATGCACTTCTACAGTTAAAGAAATTGCAAATCAAAACTCTTTTACTTGTCGTGGATCTTCATCCGGTGGATGCCAACCACCTTTGAGCCAAAGACGACGAGCTTTGACAATAGATCCTTCATTATGACGCTCATCATTGAGGTCTAAACGATTACTTGTAGCTCGTCCTACAGAACTAATGCCAATAATTTTTAGACCATCTGCTGACCAAATAAAGTGATCTGACCACTTTTGCTGGCGTGGATTAAACAGGGGTAGTATCTGTCCTGTATCTGGATCAATTCCGGTGGTGAAATTATAGCGATATCCGTTACAACGCTGACAAGCTAACGCCAGGTTATCAGGGTCATCCGAACCTTTAAGAGACTGTGGGATAATATGGTCAATAGAAAATAGAGCAGCACTTGCAACTTCAGAAGAATGACAGTATTCACAAAGAAATTTTGCTCTTTGTCTGACTAATTTTTTGGTTGCATCATTAACTGTCATGATTCAGAAATGATTTTGGCATTAAGCAAGGTAAAAATTCTATCTAGTTCCAATATGCCTGCCAATTCAGCATCTTCTTCTGTGGTTAGCAATCCAGCTTTCTTTTTCTCAGATAATTCTTCGAGTCGAGACTGTAATTCTTCAGTAAATTTAAACAAATGTATGTCCCTAACTTTACTGAGTTTGATTCCAGAATCTACCCAGAATGAGGGCTGAACCATCATTTGAGTAATCATAAGCTGTATGTCTCGTTTAATTTAGCGGACTGGTGGTATTTTAACAGTGAATCTTCCTTAGCTGCTTTAGTTTGAATGTCAGTTGATAAAAGGTAATGCGATAGACTTGTCTTTTTCCCTAAAGAAGAAGCTTAAAATCACGGTTGTCGTCTATGATGCGTTGATACGTTGGCTG
>NZ_JAYGHE010000139.1:0-6060 GCF_034931145.1 Nostoc sp. UHCC 0252
AAATCAATAGAAAAGTATGTTCGGAGTGCTGGGTGGGGCTTTGATAAACTAGGCTGACTCACCAGTAAGCTATTGCACCGTCAAGCGCACCGCAAGAGTTGAGCGACAGCGGCAACGAGTTCGTCGGCGCAACACGGCTCATCGACTTGTTAGCTGGCTGGCAACCGTTAACCAATTCAAAAATCACGATAGAAACTCTAGAACTAGCTGATTAAATTTTTGTGGATGCTCAATCGGACTCCAATGACCGCACTCTTCAATAATCTCCAACTGAGCATTAGAAATAATCTTAACGGCATTCTGAGCATGGGTTACAGGAACCATCGGATCTTGTCTGCCCCAAATAATTAGGGTCGGAACCTCGATAGTATGCAATTTGTCAGCAATTGACTGATAGAATTGCCCCCAGATATTAAAGTTTGAACGACCTAGATTTAATGTTGCTTCTGCTGCTCCAGGAAGCGTTGCCATTTGATAAAACTCTTCGACAATTTCATCAGTGATTAGTTTTGAGTCGTACACTGCCTGTTTACACAACATTGCTACACCTGATTTGCTTGGTGAACTAAACAACTTAGCTAAACCAGGAATTGTGGTCACTCGAAGCAGAAAATTAAGTTCTTTCCCTAGACCCGCACTGCCAACCAGAATTAGTCGATCAACTAACTGTGGGAAGTTCAACGTTAAAGTGAGTGCTACTCCACCGCCCGCAGAAGTTCCAATCAAATTTGCCTTGGGTATCTCTAAAACCTTCATGAAATCTCGCGTGAACTGAGCCATGAAGTCAAAGGTGTAATGAGCAGCATCGGGTTTATCGGATCGACCTGCACCCACCATATCAAACGCATAAACGCGATGATGTTTGGCTAATTCTTGGATATTGTACTTCCACAACTCAATGTAACCGCCACCACCATGAAGCAAAATGACCGTGCTGCCTGAATCTCCCGCTTGCCAATATCGGGTATTTACAGAGCCGACTTTGACATACTGATCTTGCAATTGTTCAGCTTGATTCATCTCAACCTTACCAAACTGTAACTTGGACTTCAATTTTCAACTTTTACCGATCTCTTCAAAATTATCTTATTAATTGATGAGAATTCACCCGCTCCTGAGCAAGTGGCAGAACAGAAAGAACTCCGCACTGCTTTACTAGAAGCAATCGATTCTCTATCTGACAATAATCGTCAAGCAACTTTGCTGTTCTATGACGAACAACTCAGTCTACAAGGCATCACTGTGCCAAAACGGGAGAATTGTACGCTAAGGAATTGATGCTAACCTCAACGCTATGAAAATCAGTTGTTTTGAGCAAATGGCATACCTGTATTTATCACTATTTGGCTCGAATTAGTCATGGAAGATGGTGCAGAGTACTATCAATACTCTGCACCAACAAAATAAGGGTAATCAGCCGCTCTTCGGGTGAAGGGTAAAAAATCACTGGCTAAGATGCTTGCTAGACAAGCTTTTCAGCCTTAGCGTACAATTTTCCCGTTTTGGCACGGTGATGCCTAATACAAGCCATGAGAAGAGTATTTTTGGTTTGGGAAACATAAATGAAAGAGCAAAGAAACAGCGAATGGAATTCACGGCTACACAAACAAAGCCCACCTCCGTGGGCTAAAACAAGCTACTAGGACTAGCCCTCTCAAGGTTTTGTGTGATTTACTTGATTGTAAAGTTCCTGGAGTAACTAATTACTTACAGTTGCAGTACAGGTTAAAGGCGATCGCATATTAGTGGGAGATTTTGCTGCTACTAACTCGATTTTTCCTTGAGCATTGCGATGCCAAGAAGTAGCGTGGACAAGGATTTCTGGTGATGCAGGTATTTGTGTTTGTAAAGCTTGTGTTTTCTGGAATGCTGATAAATTGCGGATATCAGACCAAGTGCGATCGCTGCTCACTTCCTGACTGGGATTTTGGGGTATTCCACCTCTTCCCGTAGCAATAAAACTACTACCACTTGTATCTGCACAACCTGTGGCAATTTTTTGGGATGACTCGGTTACATTTGCAGGTAATTCGATTAAGCCGGAATTGGGGTCAACACCAATATTATTAACTTGTACTGTACCGCTAATGCCAAATTGAGAACTCGCTGTGATGTCGTTTTCTGGGGTGAGTTGATTGCGAAACTCTAAGCCAAATATACCTTGCGTGGTGATTTTGATATTACCGCCACTTCCAATTACTGCATTGGCGATGATGTCGCTGTTTTCTAGTCCGACAATAACGGGAGAGTTAATGATGATATTACCTCCATTTCCTTGTCCCTCTGCTTTAGCACTAATAAGACTATTATTTCTCATCAGTAGCAAGTCTTTAATAGAAAGTTCTAAGCTACCACCTTGTCCGACTTTTGTGGATGTTCTAATCTGACCTTTTCGCTCTAAAGTGAGCGAATTAGCTTGAATCTGTAAGTATCCAGCATCGCCGTTGCCAACGTTTTCAGCCGCAATATAACCTTGATTGCTAACTTTAATATTGGGAGACTTGATCGACAAGTTTCCACCATCCCCGCTAGGTAGTGCTGTCAATCCAAATATCCGTCGAAATACTGGTGGTAATTGTTGACCTGATGCAGTGATACGACTAGGCTGGGAAAGAATTGAACCAGAACCGTCTATTTCAACAGATTTGCCAGCATTAATGGTTAAACTTCCAGCATCACCAGATCCAGAAGTGCTAGCAGAAATTACCCCACCAGCCTTTAGTAAAAGTTGATTTGTATTAATGGCGATCGCACCAGCATCTCCACCAAAAAAACTGGTTGCGGCTAAAGCTGAGGCTCCAGAAGTACCAGAATTCTCGCCAATCAGAGAAATATTACCTGAATTAATGTTGATATTGCCGCCACCATTGCCGCCAAAAACACCTGCTAATATTACTGCGCCATCTTTCACTAAAACATCTTGAGTAGTGAGCAAAATATTCCCGCCTCGTCCCCCGCCTTTATATGATGGAGTTAAAATACCACTTGTACGAGAAGCATCGAAAGGAGAAAATCTAGAAAACTGAATTGATTCTGCTGCATTAATGGAAATGCTTCCACCTACACCTCCATTTTGATAAGTTGTAGAGCTAATTAAACCACCATCTCTTGCTAATACCTGTCTGGCTGAAATATCAATATTAGCTCCCTGCTGACTACTTAGATTCTCGGACAAAATCAAACTTTGGTCTTTGTTTGGCAATGCTCCACTTAATTCTAAGAAGTCTGTATTAATCTCAATCCGACCAGAATTTTGCATTCCTTGATGTTGAATGAACACAGCAGAACTATCTTGGATTTGAATAGCTTTTGCTTGAAGATGAATCGAACCCCCAGGATTTCCACTTGCATCGATTAGGGCTGCACCAGTCAGATGGATATCAGAAAAATTTTCTACGGGAGCATAATCCAGTTTCAAATTGGCAAAATTAGTATCAAGGTTAACAGTTCCTCTATTAACACTTCCTAACTTAATTTGTCCGTTTTGGGCAACTAAAATACCACCATCTAAGCGAATCTCATTACCAATCAGGGCTAATGTTTTCCCCGGAAGCACGCTTAAACCTCCTAATTGTGGTTCGCGGTTAATTGCTTCAATGAAATTGCCTTGATGTAGATAATTGTGTCCTTGTCCTTGAATATTAATACTGCCAGAATTTTTTCCAATCTGTAAACCGATAGGTATACTTATTGTCAATAAAGGGGGTGTTGTAGTGTCGGCAACACTAAATTTAAACCCATCGGCAAAATTAATACTTTCAGCAGTCGTTCCTATAAAAGAACCGCCAATATTTAAGCTGGCATTTTGACCAAAAATAATCCCATTAGGATTCATTAAAAATAAACTGGCAGGATGATTACCGTTAAGAGTCTGAATCAAGCCATCAATATTAGAAACATTTCTACCAGTTACCCGACTAAATATAGTTGTAATATTTGGTGTATTAACTAAATCGAATGTCGCTGAACCACCTGTAGGCACAGAAAAGTTACTAAAACTATGAAATAAATTATTACCTTTTTCAAGACCATTGAGAATATTAAAATTATTACCACTTGAGTTGACGATGGTATGAGTTGTGCCATCTGGTGTAACCTGTGCATTTGCAGGGAAAATCATCGCACCTGTCAAGATTCCACCGATCAAACCCAAGTATAAAGAAGTTGCTTTCATTTACACCATATCCATTTAGACTTGTACTTAGGATTCCTCAAAATTAGCTTTTAGTAACCGCAGCACAAGTTAATAATTGTTGCGTTGGCGCAATAGATTTATCTGCAACTAATTCAATTTTTATTTATATACAAAATGTCTCCTATTTTGCACAGCTTATACACGCTTCTAACTGTTATAGCTGTCAAGGAACTTTGACTATTCACTACAAAATGTCTGCTATTTAGAACATCGCTTTGACCAAAAAATTGGTATCTAATACATACAAAAATTAGCTTTTAGCCATTTTTATCAAACTGGCTCATTCTCAATAACTCTAAAATTATTGAGAATATATAATACGTTTGTGTTGCAACTGTACTTCAAAAATCCCGCTCAATCGATCAACTTCTTCAGTAAGTGAATCTGAAATTTCTCCTGTGAGTTCAGGAGTCACTCTATATATTTAGCGTTAACTGAAACAGAAACTCGTCTAACGCAGCAACTACACTAAACACTTATAACCCCGTGAACTTAGCGTAGTTTAACCGTAGTAAATCAGTCTCATCCGACACTAATATTTTTGGCCGTCCAAAAGGACAAAAACAGTGGTTTTTTGTCCTTTTGGCCGTCCAATGAGCGCCAACCTTACTCATTTGTCATGCTCTGTTGACAAATGCCCACCTGTCAACGGCCGTCCAAAAGGACAGAAACTGGTCATTTTTGTCCTTTTGGCCGTCCACTGTTTTTGAAGAAAATCTTCTGTAACTCTTATCCAGTGTCAATTACAGCCACTTTTTTGAGCAATTTTTATTCTCAATAAGCTGGGGTCTTATTGAGAATGCGTAATCATGATATGTTGCAATTGTGTTTCAAAAATTCTTTCTTGAACTTAACCCAGCACACCTTTCCATTCGAGTCAGGTGTACGCTCCGCGTGGCTCACAGGCTAAAACCACGACTACGCGACTGCCGTTCGCGTTCAAGTTCCGCTTCATAAAAATGAGCTTTTAATTCCTGATTCCAATCAGGATAAGTCGGTTTAAATCTTTTACCATTCGGTAACAATTCTAATACTGCACTAGCAGTTTTATCCCCCTGCTCATCGTTATTGAATGCCAGAACTACCCTATAGCAATTTTTGAGAAATTCCAAAGGTAAATTGTTCGGGTCATCAGCTACCATAAACATTGTTCTCATCGATGGTAAGGCTCCTGTTTTGGCTAGGACATACACGCCTACTGACACCGCATCAATTGGCGAAGAACATAAGAAAACGTTTTTAATTTCTTGTTGTGGATTCTGCCCCAAATTTATATGAAACCAACCATAAGGTGTAGAGGCGTTTTGGTCATACTCAACAGTGTGATGATTATGTCCGGGGTTTGACCAAACTAATGCACCAGTCTTTTCACCATCCAGATTACGTTTGATAAATAAAATCTGCTTTTGCTCATTGATATAAAGCAAATTGTGGTTATGTAATCTTTCAATAAAAGAATCTGGTATACCGCGTTTCTCATTCAAGTATTTATACAATTTGGGCCACAGAGCTAGATCCTCCGTTGGTGGAGTGAACTGAGGCTGCTGTTGTTTGCGTTCAATATCTTGAAAGAGTTTTTCTAACTGCTCAACTGGGAGTGGTTTAACAGGTTTGAGCAGCAATTCGTTAATCGGCTCATCATCACGTTCTGGCTGGTAGTCAATGCCACGATGTTTTTGCAGTCCTGGGAAGGTGTAGGCAGGCCCCAAAGATGTACCGCTAAATTTCTGGTCACTCCAGGAATACGAGATGCCTTTACTCTTACCATTGCGTGTTAGCCCATGACGCACCTCAATACCCAACAGTTGCAATCGTTCTATTAGTTGGGGCATAGTCGGTTTATCTACTGTGGCGCGGTCGATTAG
>NZ_JAYGHE010000139.1:6499-7386 GCF_034931145.1 Nostoc sp. UHCC 0252
CTCGACCAATTTGTTGTAAGAGTTTTTGTAGCTGTTTTAGCTGCTCTGGATCTGCTGGTGGTCGCAGTCCCATTTTAATAGCTGTGTTAGTAGCTCTAGTGAGTTGATTAATATTGCTGCCGATGCGGACTAATTCTCGGTAAGTAGCTAGGGTTATTTTGCTCAGTCGTTTGGGCAATGGTTTTAGTAAAACACTGCGTCTAGTTAATTCAGCAATGCTTAGTCCCGCGTCTGATGCTTTTAGCTTAATCATGTCGTGTTCGATTGCGTTAACACGAGCTTCTAATGTCTTAGTGCGAAGCAGGTTTTTGGACAGTTTTGGGCGCATAACTGTGGGAGGTATGAGAGGGGGTATCCAAAGGGGGACACTTCCCACTTTGGCAAGCCTGTCGTCCGAGCGGAGCGAGGTTTGCCGTAGGCAAAAGGCACGGCTTGCTTCTAGCCCAAATACGGGGGTGGGGGAGTTTTCTGCACTACGTATGTACGGAGGCAAAGCGAGAGGCTGGGGGCGAGAGTACAAAGGCGTAGCCGTGCTGCTGATCATCCTACAACTTACAGGGGAGGATAGCAACGGCGTAGCCGGAATTTGATAAAATCAAGCAGTCGGTAAATTCTGGTTCGGCGTAGCCGCTACAGAGTCGGTACAAATGGCGTAGCCGCTATATGAAAATTCTCTGATTCAGCGAAGCTAGCGCACAAAATAATAGTTCGGCGTAGCTGTAATAGCCAGATTTTTTAGCATTAGCTTGAATAAGAAGACCAGCGAAGCTGCCACACTAAAAAATATAAGGCGTAGCCGTAATATGAAAAGGTAATTCGGCGTAGCCACAATAGCTGATTTTTGTAGGATTTTGAAAATAAATTGATACAAATTATTTCAAATAGCC
>NZ_JAYGHE010000140.1:0-7156 GCF_034931145.1 Nostoc sp. UHCC 0252
ACAGGTTATCTTATACAAGAATTATATATTAAATAACAACAACAACCACCTTCTTTTTCTACACCATATAAATATAGCTATATACTAAATTTTATTTCTACAACGTGTATTTTGTGGGACAATAGACCTATGAGATTAACACTGCAAAAAGGAATAGATCCACATACCAACGAGATAGTCTGGGTAATGTTGGATGAAGACTACCAAGTAATAGAACCCATTCAACGTTACCTGACCTATCTCAGTACGTCTAAATCTCCTAACACAGTCGAAGCGTATGCCTACGATCTCAAATCTTGGTGGGAGTTCCTAGAACTCAAAAGCTTAGATTGGCGGGAAATTCAATTGTCAGATATTGAAGACTATGCTTACTGGTTGAGAATTGGAGACACCACAAAGGTTATATCCATACAACCAGTACAGGCGATTAGGTCAGAGAAGACGGTCAACCGAGCAATTACTGGTATCACTGGCTTCTATGAGTATCACATCTCTAGCAAAACAATAGATTTCAAACAGTTCGATAGATTTCACATGCCCTATGGAGTTAGTCAGCATGGGCTACTTACAGGCATCGCCAAGAGTAAACCCACCAGACAGAAGCTTGTCAAACTCAAAGAGCCAAAAAGCTTTCCTGGCTGCTTAACTGACGAACAGGTATCTACGCTGGTGAATGCGTGTCATCGCCTCAGAGATAAACTCATCATCCTGATGCTCGACGGTACGGGAATGCGGAAAGGTGAGCTTCTGGGGCTATGTCTTGAGGATATCGGAGAGGGTGGAGAAAATTGCATTAAAGTTGTCAAGCGCAATAACCCCAACGGAGCAAGAGTTAAAGGGCTAGAACGAACCGTTCCCGTAGTGCCAGACATACTCAAAATGTATAACGACTACCTAATTTATGAGTATCCAGAGCCAGTATCTAATTATGTTTTCGTCAACATTTGGGAAGGGAAAATTGGAATGCCTATGAACCCTAATGTCTTAAACATCATGTTTAATCGCCTGAGTAAAAAAACTGGTATTCATGTATATCCGCATTTATTTAGACATACTTATGCTACCCGTTTACTCAGAGCTAACTATTCACCAGATCGAGTAAAACATTTATTGGGGCATACATCTATCCAAACTACTCTGGATGTTTATTCTCATGTAATTGATGGAACAAGTCTACAAGAAGTAGTCGAACGAGAGGAATCAGCAGAATGAGTATCTTAGCAGATAATAATTTATCTTTAGATAGTTGGGCGATAAAGGAAAGTGAGTTAGCAAACAGCTTACTGGCTAATCCATTGCTGAAAAAGGATGTTTGGCACACAATTAATGATTTGGGCTTGCAAACCAATCAGCATGAAAGAGTCTTGACAATTAGCTTTAAATCAATTAGACAAGATTGGTTGAAAACAACATCAAAATTATACGTCATAGTTAGAAGCAATCGTAAACTATCAGCCGCATACATCCAAGATGAAGTTCAGTACCTCAGCCGATTCTCTCAGTTTATTGAACAAAAATCTATTTTTAGGGTTGAACAAATTAACGCCCAATTATTTGATGAATATGATTATTATTTAAAATCTTTAAAATTGTCGCCAAAAACAATAACACATCAATATACGACTTTGAATAACTTCTTTAACTACTGTCGTGATGAAGGGTGGCTGGAAGTTAATACCTATTGGTTTAAAGGGCGACGTAATAGATCCACTCCTAAAAATGATGATGTCGAGTACATTCCAGAAGAAATATGGCAACAGTTAAATGAACATCTACATTATTTACCCGAACCTATCCAACGGATGGTGATAGTAATTAGAGCTACAGGGTTAAGAATTGGTGAGCTACTTAACTTGCCTTTAGATTGCTTACGGAAAAGAGATGACCAATGGCGAATAAGATTTTTAACTGAAAAGTACAAAGTAGATGATGAACTTCCTATCTGTGAGGAACTAGTAGTAATAATTAAAGAACAGCAAGAATATATTAGGCAAACTTTTAAAGATAATTATAATATTTTATTTAGTGCTAATGCTAGTCGTTATTACTATATACCAGTTCCAAAAGTAATGCACTTGCGTGGTCTTAGTCAACGGTTAAACAAATTAGCTCAGGAGCATAATATATGTACTAATGAAGGTCAGATTTGGCATTTTAAATCTCACCAATTTAGAAGAACTTTCGCTACAATCATGACAAATGCTGGAGTTAGAGATTTGATAATTCAAAAATATCTCAGACATCGCTCTCCAGATATGCAGAACTATTACAAGCATTTGTATAAGGAAGTGCTGGGAGATGAGTATCAGGAGTTAATGAAAGAAACTAACTATGTAAATAATACTGGCAAACTTGTATTAACTCACAAGCCAAAAAATCTAATTACCGAAGCAATTAGAGGTAGAATGCACCAGATTACAACTCAGTATGGGGAGTGCCATCGCCCGATACTAGAAGCTCCTTGTCAAACGATAAATGCTTGTTGGCAATGCGAACATTGGTTAACATCTACTGATGATCTACCAGTCCTCGAACAAGATTTACAACGAGTAGAGATAGAATTGAATACTATTTCTGCATTAGGAATGGTACGGCAGCAGCAAACTTTAACCGTGGACAAGCAAATGTTATTAATTCGGATTGAGGGATTACAGAAATTAAATGCTAAATATTAACTGGACAAAAGATTATCAAAACGATTTTATTTGCCCTTGCTGTCAGGAAAAAAGTATGGTTTTATTAGCATTGTCAAAATCTAAGCGGAATCTAAATGCCTCCAGATTTAGTTGTATAAAATGTAATAAAAGCTATTGGACTGAATATCTTATTCCAAAAATAACACCAGATTTTAATAACCCTGGAGTTTTTTGGTATGCTAATCGTAGAATTGAAGGTTTTATTTGTCCTGATTCTGATTGTGAATCTAGACATAGCTTAGACCCCGATTATAAATTAGAAAATATGTATTTTGTCAAGATAGATGAAAATACACAGAAGAAAATATTCCAATGCAAAACTTGTCAAAAAAGATGTTCAGAATCTATAAATCTAAGGCCAAATACTATTAGTCGCCTCAGCAAGAAAGATTCTCCAGTAAGAAGATTTAACTGGATTGATGATCTTTGGGATTTAAGATCGATTAATCCTAATTTTGACAGGCGAGATAATCGATGTACTGTTAATTTCGATAATCTTACCTCAAACTGGTTTAAAAATGAGGCTAAAAAATATATACATCATTTATGTAAGAGGGAAAATTCTTTTTCTACAATTATTAGCAAACTAAACAATCTTAAACCTTTCTCTCAATATTTAGTTAGAAACAACATATCTACTTTTGATGAGATTAATCGCAGCCTAGTTATTAATTATTTGTCACAAGAGCAGAGAATAGATAAAGATAAGTTGTGTGCCTTAAGAGAATTTTTTACATTAGGAAATATCGGAAACTGGTTTAACGTCGAATCAGATATTATTCGGAATGAGGACTATCCTAAGCGACATCGAGGTAATCCAGATCCCATATCAAACATTGTAAGAGAACAAATAGAACAAAATTTGTATAGATTACCCGATCCTATCGCTCGAATGTGGTTGATTGGTTATTTTTCTGCTATGCGCCCGTCTGAATTAGCTCTACTTAAACAAGATTGCCTAGTTCAAGAAGGACAAAATTGGAAGTTGGTGTGGCATCGAAAAAAGACTAACGACTATCATGAAATTCCCATTACAATAACTATTGCAAAAGTAGTCCAACAACAACAAAAATATATCGGAAATCTTTGGGGTAATGAATGGGATTACTTGTTCTGCCACTACTACAATTTATCTAATACAGATCCATCACAGTCTAACTTAAAGCCAATTAAGAAAATTCTTCCTAGTCAAGTAAGACATCCTTTATCAACTGGTATTTGTACTCTAATTAAAGCCCTCGATATCCGCGATGAAAATGGTCAGCCAGCTAAATTTACACCTCAACTTCTCAGATCTACTCGCTTAACTGAATTATTTGACCAAGGACATGACCTATCAGTAGTCAGTGCATGGGCTGGACACAAACACTTTGTCACTACCAGCACTTACTATACCGAAGTCAGTTGCGATCTGATGCAGCGGGAAGCAGGACACATTCACCAAGCATTAGTAAATAGTGATGGTAATCGTATTTCTTATGAATCATTCCCTAAATCCTTCTGGGACAATCCAGTCGCCCACAAATTAGAAGTTGGTGCTACTCATATCAACACTCCCATCTACGGATATTGTGGACTACCACTCGACCAAGACTGCCATAAGTTTCGTGCCTGTTATACTTGTCGATCTTTCGCTGCCACTATTGAAAAACTCCCCCAATACATCAACATACTTAACGAGCTTCGAGCCAAATCAGTTAAAGCTATGTCAGCAGGACAAGAAGTACTGGTCGAGCAATTCGGCAGACAAGTCGAACAACTCGACAAAATCATTGCTAGTTTGCAACAGGAGGCAGCATGAGCAATTCAGACACCAAACAAGCCAGAGTTGATAACCTTCAACAAGTTCAAGCAGCCCGTAAGGAAGATTCAGCAGATCGAGTTTTCAAGGCAATCGAACGGTTACAGAAAATCAACGGCAAGATCAACTTCACAACCATTGCCAAAGAAGCCAATGTCAGCGTATCTTACCTCTACAAATATCCAGAAATTAAGCAGCGTATTGCTGAAGTTAGAAATAAACAAAGATCGTTCCCACCCTCCCCAGTTGCTCAACCTAACTCATCCTCTACTGGAAAAATTATTACCCGTCTTAAAGAGAAAATCCAACAATTAGAGAATGAGAACAAAGAACTCAAACGTAAGCATGAAGCACTAGCAGGTCAAGTTTATCGAGTACATTACCTCCAAGAGCAAGTTGAAAGACAGCAGCAGATCATCGAGGGTCTACAAGGCAAATTAAAAGGTGAACAATTAGATAGCAAATTAACACCAATATCAAGCAAGAGAAAAACTACGATTGACGAACAGATTCAATCCGAACTAGATTCTTTAAACATCAGTTTAAATCCTACTCTAACCAAGACAATCAAATCTGCTAATGAATCGACTGTCTTGGCTGCAATAGAAGCCTTCAAAGAACAACTTAGTAAGAAGGATATCCCTAATCCTGAAGGCTGGTTAAATAAAGCCATTAAAGAAGGCTGGACTAAACCAGAGCTAGTTCTACAAACTTCATCCAAACCAGAATACCAAGTAGTTGCGGTTGCTAATCAACCAGCTAAAGAATTACTTAGTATTGATAAACTCCAGCAACTTAGTACTATCTTTAATCAGAAACATGAATAATCCTGTTCTCCCAAATAATATTGAATCAGAGGAGAGTATCTTAGGTGGTATTTTGCTAGATCCGTCAGCCATCGGACGAGTTATCAACTTACTGGCTCCAGAAGCTTTTTATATTACTGCTCACGCTACTATTTATCGAGCAGCTTTAGATCTTTATCGTCAAGACAAACCGACTGAATTATTCAGTGTCAAGGCATGGCTATCCGACCAGAAACTACTCAAACAAGTAGGGGGCGAGGCAAAATTAATCCAGCTATTAGAGCGGACAGTTTCAGCCGTTAATATCGACCACTTAGCATCCTTAGTCGTTGATAAGTACAAGCGGCGTGAATTAATTGCAGCGGGTCACGATCTGGTGAAATTAGGACATGATACAACTACCGAATTAGAATCTGTGTTCGACCAGTCAGAGCAGAAGATATTTAACTTGACTACCAACAAACAAGACCAGTTTCAACCCAAGGTTATCGGTGATTGTCTCGCTGCTGTATTTACTAAAATTTCACAGGGAAGTGAACCTGCATATCCTACTGGACTGGGAGATTTAGATATCTTGATTGGCGGGTTAGTCAAGCAGGATTTAATCATTGTTGCTGCTAGAGCGAGTATGGGCAAGACTTGGTTAGCTTGTCATTTGACAAATCATATTGCGACTACTCAACATAAGCCAGTAGTCTTCTTCAGTGCAGAGATGTCCAGCGAACAGTTAACGAAGCGGCTGTTATCGATGCACTCTGGGATTGATTCACATCGGTTGATCCACAATACAATCTATGCGGATGAGTATGAAACATTGAAACAAGCTTTGGGTACATTGGGTGAACTTCCTATTATTCTTGACGATACCCCCGCTTATGCTTTGACCCCCGCAAAGATTCTTTCTGTACTGCGGAAAATCCGCCATGAGAGGGGGGAATTGGGGTTAGTTGTCCTCGACTATATCCAAAAGCTGGGAGACAGGTCAGCGGGGAATAGAGCGCAAGCTGTGGGTAAGTTCTCTGGGGCGTTCAAGGATATAGCGAAAGAGTTTGATGTACCTTTTGTGGCGTTGGCTCAGATCAATCGTGGGGTAGAGAGTCAGGGTAATAAGCGTCCAGGGATGGCTGATATTAAGGATTCGGGTGATATCGAGCAGGATATGGATCTGGGATTATTGCTGTATCGGGATGAATATTATAATTCAGATAGTTCGGAGCCAGGAGTGATGGAGATAATCGTTAGTAAGAATCGGAATGGAAGCGTTGGTACCTGTAAGGTTAATTTTGACCCAAGTGTGGGAAAATTTAACAGCATAATTAAATCGAGTCTTTTCTAATCTCGTATATTATTATTTTGTTTGCGATCTAAATTATTATCAAAAACAATCTTGGCTGATTAACAATAAATCAAATTTTTAACAATAGAAAAGATTGCATGGAATTAAAAGAAGGATATATCAAAGGTTTCATTAGTGAGGTTGCAGTTCGTGCTACTCCAGAAGAAATAGAAGCCGTTCAAGTTTTTTTGTGAATGCTCATAGATGACTATGATTACCCAAAAGAATTAATTCAAACACGTCCCCAATGGCGAGTAAAAGCTAGACCTTCTGATACCAAGAAAGAATATCCTGCCGATATTGGTTTATTCTCAGGGGAAGATCATATAGAAGATAATATTGAAATTATTATTGAATGCAAGCGAAAAAACACAAAGGATGGCAGTCATCATCTTTTAGCCTAAATTAATCCATCCAGCATATCTTGACTTCTGAAACAAAAACTCATTGTAGAATACATCTACAACGCAAAAGCTTGATTTAAAAACAGTTTTGGCGTTTTTGTATTTGATAACAC
>NZ_JAYGHE010000141.1:0-6731 GCF_034931145.1 Nostoc sp. UHCC 0252
AAAAAGAGGGGCGATGCTCGGTTATATTGACTATAACTTGATTGTGAATGAATGATGTATTGGTGAGGAGAGGGAAAGGATTAAGTCGGGGAGTGGTGGTAGTTAACTTTTCTCTATCTTCCTTCTTAAGAGCGGCTGGCTACCTACCCATGTTCATTACCCTTCTTAAAAAAAAGCCTTTGGTGATGATAGACAGAGATTCTGTCGAACATCTTTAAGTTCTGCGTTTAGCTTGTTCACTCAACTGCTAAAGAGTAAATTGACGAATCAATTCCTGATTTGGTGGTGAAAAATTTTAATTATTTTCCTGCTGTTCTAGTAAAGTTAACAAATCAGATATTGTAGTAAAATCCACAAATTCCTCACCCAATACTTCCAATTGTTCAGTAGACAATACTTGAATCCGTTCAATTATTGACGAATCTATCTCACCAAAACGCCTAGTTAACTGACGCATTAAAAACTGAAAGGCTTCCTGTTGCTTACCCTTCTGTAAAATATCCTGATAAATTACTGACTCTTGCATCGCATCCTCGCTTAAAAATTGACGTATCAATCCCTTTTCAAACTTTAAACCAGCTAAAATCTCCGCGTAAGCTGCAATATCCTGTTTAGTATTCCTATCGGAAATTCTAGCAACACTCTGGGCAACCTGGGATAGCAACCTTTGCGGTGAGGTTGTTCTTGTTAATGGTGCTAAAGGTAATAATGCAGGATTATCAAGAAATAGTGCTGATTCTTGTTCCCACATCCGCAAGGCTCGATAACGGTGAGTTGTTGTCTCCGAAACATATTCTTCGGTAAAAGCAATTTCGTTATTTGTCTCTTGTAAAAAAATTACTACCTGGGTGACTGGGACGTTATATTGACGTATTAACCTCACGGAGTAATCCAGCATCCTGAATGGAAGCGGCGGATTTGAGATGGTGCGCGTTTGAAATTCGATGTGTAAAATTCGATTGGCTGTTTGCAGGAAGGTAACAGAATCTGCACGGATTGGTTCTAAACTCAATTCGGTTTTAAGTACCTTAACTTTTGTCGGTGCTTCAGCCAGTAACCAACTAACAAATTCTCTTGGGTATTTTTCAGCTAAAACCTTACAAACGTTGTCAAAACTCACAATCTACACCCCATTTCACATTTATTTACAGTTGCACGCACGGTCTACACCATATCTAGACGCTGGCGCAGAGAAAATTGATATCGGTTTTGATAGCAACGATTTATCAACTCTTGGTATAGAAGCGAGTATAGACAGTTGAGACAGCCGCAAGATGAGCAAATCATACTGGTGCAGATCATACCTGCAATTGGTCAATGTGCTGCTCTCCATAAGCTAATTTTATCAGCCAACGACGGAATGCGGGTTGTAGCGTTCATGCTTTCGGGCTGATTGATAAGTCTGGGTTAATTGCCTGGATTCGCTCACGATAGAATAGGGTTTTTGGTGACTTACATTGTTTAATTGCGATTAGACAATGTAGGCTAGAACGTATGAAAATAAACCGCTTCGGCAGGGCAGAAATCCTCACACCCGATCAAATCAATGTCCTATTTACTGAGGGCTTTGTCAACCCAAGAGACAAAGCTTTGTTTGGTGTGTGCCTTTATGCTGCTTGCCGGATCAATGAAGCTTGCACTTTGGCGGTGAAAGATGTATTTGGCAGCAACGGTGTCAGAGGCGTGTTAGTACTACGCAGTGTCAACACCAAAGGCAAGCGGGACACCAGGGAGATCCAAGTGCATCCGAAGCTTAAGCAGTATTTAGAAGAGTACAACCCCAATCGCCGCAAGGAGTTTTTGTTTCCTGGTCGGCATGGGTTGGGGCATATCCATAAGGTCAGTGCTGATAAAATTCTCAGAGATACCTGTGTGCGGCTCTTGATTGAGGGCGTTAGTACCCACAGTTTCAGGAGGACTGCGTTAACCAGGATGAGCGATGCAGGGATACCTTTGCGCCACATACAGGAGATATCGGGGCATCGGACGCTGGCAGCTTTGGAGCGATATCTGGGGGTAACTGAGAAGCAGAAGCAAAACGCTATCTCTGCTTTGGATTTTTGAACAATGTATAGAAAATGATCTATACCAACATCTTTGTTAGGTGTACGAGCCAGCACCCATTCGTTTAGGCGAACTGCCCTCACGCAGATGTCCAGCGCGGGAATACCTTTGAGAACTATTCAAGAAATTTCTGGTCATAGTGATTTGGGGACGTTGCAGCGTTATCTGGAGGTCACGCCAGAGCAGAAGCGGAAGGCTGTTTCGGTGATTGGGTTTTAGTGTTGGTTCGCGCTTGTGCTAACTACCACCCAATACGCACCAACTTGGGCAGAAGTCAAAGTGAACTGGACTCAAGGCTGATATTCATCTTCAAAGTTTGGGCAAGATTGAGCGGGGTAAAACCACCAAACTCAATAGCAAAAGCCAGTGTGCTTTTATCTATTATATTTGTTATCTATTACTAGGAAATAGTAATAGAGTTACTGAATAACTTGACTGGATAATTAATATGGATAATCAAGATATAAACAACTATTCTAATCAATCTAAAAAAGGTAAAGCAACAAAGTTAAGTATTCCATATTCAGTAATTATATTAAACCTATTATTCTCTATCTGCTGCTTTTTTTTAATGTTAGCTGGATTGATAGGGGTTTCCATTACTACAAAAGCAACTTGTCTCTTATGTGAGCGAACCCCTACCCAAGTAATTTGTCAATTAAATAATGAAAATTGGTGGGAATCAACTACCAAAAAATATTCTGGAGAAGAATTTCAGAACGCAAAAATTGAGCGAGTTATGGCATTAGAAGGAGTAGATGGATATTATGTATCTCTTTTAACTAATTCGGGAAAAGTACCTGATGTTTTTTACTATTCATTAAAATCTGATGCTCAAAAAACTAGAGACCAGATAAATAATTTTATAAATAATTCTCAAACTAAATCGCTTACTATCACTCAAGATAAATCTAAGCCGATTATCTTTATTTCTATTTTTTGTTTTTTGTTTGGCGCACTAAGTTTAAGTTTAACCATCTACTCGTACAGCAGTAAGCTAAGAAATCTGTCTTAGCCAGTGCCGCGCAAGAAAGGTACGCAGTCGAAGCTGTCTCAAACCCTTATATATTCAGCTTTTGAGCTAGGCGCAAAAATTTACTGCTTAGTTGTTTCTTACCTGCTCCACTTGTATACACCTAAACATGATAACTTGCATACAAGTCATCATGTCTACGTGTAAAGGTTTAATTGTACTGAAATTAATAATAGTAATATCTGAATAACGAGCAAGATAACTAACTAATATTAAATATATTTACTCATTCTTCACCCTCTACTTCCACAGATAAATTCTCTAGTTCTGCCTCCAACTGCTCAATAGTTGGTAACTTTGTTTGTAATTCTTTGGGTAGTGACTTAGTAAGTTGAGTTTGCCATTCAGCAATACCAATTGGTTTATTGACATCACGCAGCGCATACTCAGCAATAACATTATCTTTACTTGCACATAAAATTAAACCAATTGAAGGACTATCTAGAGGAGATTTAAGTAAATCATCCACAGCCGAAAGATAAAAATTTATTTTACCTGTATATTCAGGTTTAAATTTACCTGTTTTTAATTCAATTACTACAAAACAATGTAGTTTAACATGATAAAAAAGCAAGTCTAGATAAAAATCATCATCTCCAACTTTCAAATTATATTGTTGACCAACAAAAGCAAATCCCACACCCAATTCTAAAAGAAATTGGGTAATGTGTTTAACAAGTTCTTTTTCTACTTCTCGTTCTTGTGCTGCTTCTCCTAAACTTAAAAAATCAAAAACATAAGGGTCTTTTAAAGTCTCTCTAGCAATGTCTGATTGAGGAGAGGGTAATATAACATCAAAGTTATTAACAGCTTTCCCCTGACGTTCAAAAAGTCTATTGTTAATTTGTAGAGTTAAAATATTTCGACTCCAACCGTTTTCTAAGGTTTTTTGTACATACCATAGCTTTGCTGTTATGTCTTTGATAGCATCCAAAATACGAACATTACAGCACTTACGGCAGCTATGAGGTACATTCCCAAATCTGAAAGCTTTGATAGGAGTGGGCAAGGAGAAAAACTGTATTGCATAATAGCCGGAAGCGCTGTATGCCCCCAAGGAATTAGTGCAACAAGCTGTTGCACAATTTGCTCATCTGGGTAAGCTTCAGCAAAAGCCCGCATATAGTTTAGATTACGTGCTGAGAATCCCTTCATCTCTGGGAAAGCTTGTTTTAAATCTCTGGCGAGACGTTCAATAACTTTTGCACCCCATCCCTGTTGTTGTTGTTGAAGAAGAATATCTCGCCCAATTTGCCAATAGAGTAATATCAATTCGCGGTTAACAGACAATGCCGCTCGTACTTGGGCGCTGCGTATGCGTTCTTTTAACGAGCGCAAGAAATTGTCATAATTGTCCATTTCAGTTAACTCTTAATTCCCCGCTTACTGATAAATTACTGCGCCAATCGCGTACCTGATACTTGTCTACAATCTAACTTGTCAACTTGTAAACATTTTCATATATTAACGTGTTAACACTGTTATATGTATTCTTATCTACATGAAAACAATCGCCATAATTTCGAGAAAGGGCGGTGCTGGTAAAACAACTCTGGCGGTGCATCTTGCTGTTGCTGCCACTATTGATGGCTTATCAACAGCAATCATCGACCTAGATCCACAAGCTTCGGCTGCTGGTTGGGGAGACAGTAGAACGGATGAAACTCCTGCGGTTGTCTCAGCACAAGCCGCCCGTCTGCCAAAAGTTTTAGAAGCAGCCGCTAGTAATGGGGCAGATATAGTTTTTATTGATACAGCACCGCACTCAGAAACCGCAGCGTTGGCAGCTATCCGTGCAGCTGACTTAATTTTGATTCCCTGCCGTCCTGCAATTCTCGACCTACGAGCAATCAGCGATAGTATCGACCTAGTAAAACTTGCTAACAAAACTGTAACTGTTGTCCTCAATGCTGTTCCTCCACGCGGTTCCTCAGCACATGAAGCCATTGAAGCAATTGCCACTTATGGAGTTGCAGTTGCCCCGATACAAATAGGACAACGAGCGGCATTTGTGCATAGCTTGACAGCAGGACAAACAGCCCAAGAATATGAACCTTCGGGTAGGGCTGCCGAGGAAATTGAACAACTTTACAAGTGGATATGTAAACAAGTAAACATATAAATTATATTACTTGTATACAAGTAAACTTATAATCCGAACTTCAACATAGATATGGCTAAGAAGAATCTCGCAGACGCTCTACAAATTGCATCTGGGAAACCAGCGACCGATGAACGCTCTCCTTCTCCTGCTCAGGCAGCTGATAAGCCGGAGTTACCACCAAGCAGACAAGGGAAAAAAGCGATCGCCGGTCATTTTGACCCGGCTGTATCTAAGCAGTTAAAGCAATTGGCACTCTCGCAAGACACTACAGTTCAAGCCCTATTAGCTGAAGCGTTAAATGACCTGTTTGAGAAATACAACAAGAAGCCAATAGCTTGAGCCGACGACAGGATACACATAGAAATTAATTTAGGAAAAACGTTTTTCCTAAACCAAATTCAGCACAACCAAAAGACATTGGTAATGGCATTATCCGGGTGGTTTTCTGAAATTGGTTGCTACAGCCGAGGGATACCAATGGTTTTGATTTATGCAGTTTTTTGGGGTGTGACCGCGCAGTGTCATTGCTCGGTATTGGTTTCAACACATCCCTTAGAATATATTTTTTAGAAAATTTCTGTCTAATAACTAATTTAAATAGGAGAGGCTTGACCAATGGACATCTCTATTGGGAGGTTGTAGCTATAGTTAAGCATCCGTAACCAGGGGCTTACGCATGAAGACACGGGAATAGCCGTCCTGCACTATCCGTTCTATCTCCTCGTAGCCTATACGAGAATACAGAGCGATATTCTCAGTCATACACTCGTTAGTGTATAGGCTCAGAGCATTAAACCCCTGTTTCATTGCTTCCGTTTCAGCAAAAGCTATGAGGGTGCGGCCTAGACCATAACCTTGCTGACGCGGGTGTACGGCGATATTGTCGAGGAGTAGGTGATCCTGTTTTGGGATCAGAACAAGCACAGCGGCGCAACCCTTTACGTCGTTCATAACCCAGACCTGATGCTGAGTGATTACTACCTCGTAATCTGTGAGCGTCGGGAATGGTGGCTTGTTCATTCTCTTCAGGTACTTAGCATAGGCGGCACGCACGCACTCTTCAATGTCGAAAGCATCCGAAGGTTCAGCTTTACGAAGCAGTTTTTCTGGCTTTGTTGAAATAAGCTTCATTCGGTTTTAGATTTTCTATTCCTAATTGTAATAAACCACAAAAATGCTGCTGCTAGCTAAAAGACTCCGAGAACCTTAAATGTAGCGATCATCCCTCACCTCTGCTAGTTTCTTCTCCCAGAATAATGCCTTGCCCATCTGGGGATTTAGCTCATAGCCACTGAATCCGCACGCCTTGTATGCTGACTGGGCAACATGGTTTCCTTCAAGTACCTCTAGCGTAAGTTTGCAGCAGCCCAAGTCGAACGCGATCTCCTCCGCTTTCTGTAGCAGTAGTTTGGACAAGCCTCTACCACGGTAGGGTAAAGCAACAATGACATCGTGAATATTAAGTAATGGCTTGCACGCGAAGGTAGAGAATCCTTCTAAGCAGACAACAAGCCCTGCGGGTTCGGCATT
>NZ_JAYGHE010000142.1:0-6439 GCF_034931145.1 Nostoc sp. UHCC 0252
GGGCAGAAGTTATCATGCCGATCTAAATGCTGCGAATCGTCGCCGGCGATCGCATTATTTGTTGGAGGCTGGCTGGAGGGCAGACAACGCAATCCAGGGGTTGGGACGATCGCACAGAACCAACCAAGCATCAGCACCCGTGTTTAGACCTGTTACCACTAACGTCATTGGTGAACGCCGCTTTATCTCAACCATCGCTCGAAGGCTGGATAGCTTGGGGGCACTCACAAGGGGGCAAAGGCAAACCGGAGGTAACGGAATATTTTCAAACAAAGATAACCTTGAGTCAAACTACGCCGAATATGCACTGTATGAACTGTTCAAGCAGATATTCCAAGGTCGATTTTATGAAGTCCCTTTAGGAAAGTTTGAGCAAATGACTGGATTGTGCTTAACCTCTCATGAAGGCGGGATGAAAATTGACTTGCCCCCATTGCGGCAATTTCTCAACCGACTACTGGCTCTACGCATCGATATGCAAAACATCATTTTCGAGAGGTTTGAACTACTCTTGAGTCAGCAGATTGAAGCAGCGATCGCCGCAGGGGTCTATGAGATGGGTGTGGAAACTTTACGGGCTGAACGGTTTACTGTTGAGAGCCAGGAAGCTGTATATACTCATGCTCAAACTGGTAGCGTCACCAATTACTTGAAAGTGGAACGCACTCAGAAGAATAACATCAGAACGGCTGACGAAATGCTTGAGTTTGCCAGTATGTACCAGGGAAAATTGATGGTTAACACCAAGTCTGGTCATGCTGCTGTGTCAATTCCGACACATAGTATCTACGACGCTGATGGTGGTGTTGTACCAAGAGTGTTACTCGTCCGTCCACAAAAAGAAATCCGTATACCAGTCAAGGATTTAGAATCTTCCACTTGGAAAGCGGTTTGTGTCGATGCGTTCGTCGCAGGGTGGTCGAAGGAAGTGGACACACTGCCCAAGTTCACAACCGATTATCTGCACTTAGTCACTGGTATTTTGTTGCCCATTTGGAAGATACTACCACAGCACAATAGTAGAGTATTCCGACTGCAAACCAGCGATGGACAAAAGATTCTCGGTCGGGTGGTGAATGCTCACGACATTCAAACCGTGCGCGAACAACTCGGACTAAGGAACCAACTGCTTTCTCCAGAAGAACTTGTGAAGCTGGTACTCAACGAGAGATATACACAGCAGTTGCCAGGTGGTGTAACCTTGCGACGTTCTTTCGTTGCTAATGAACCTCGCATAGAACTGGTTAATGCTATCTCACTGGCAGAGCGGCTTTTAGCTGCTGGATGTTTCACCGAGATCATCAACTGGAAAAAGCGGGTATTCATTCCGGTTTCAGACAAAGCCCCAGCTATTCTAGCGGCTGTGATTGAAATCTTGGGATAATTTCCAACCTCAAAGACCCAGATTTAGTGTCTGGGTCTTTTTTACCCTCAAAAAATTAATAATCTAAGAGGAACATGGTGTCAACCTCAACACCTCAACATTAGGTTTAACGCCGGAAGCGGTGATTACTTCCCTTACCCTCTACAATTATTATCATTCTTATAGATTGGGGATTTTATTTTTTGGAAGTTTTAGTATTAATTGAGGCAGGGCCTATTACCCTGCTTAAAAGAATACCGCTCCCAAAAGTTAAGCAAAATGAAGTGCCACCCTCATCGGAAAAACTTCGCTTGAAAGCGGATATTCTATAAGCGCAAACCCCATAAAAGGGGGATTGGTATGGATTCATGCTATCCATAGTTTAAGCTATTCTGATATCAAAAATCAACTATCTGGGTTGCCAATAGGTCAACGCAATAACCAGGAAGAAGTAGAAACAGCATAGAAAAAGAGTCAGCTAGTAATTTAGCTAAACTAACTTCTGTTTTTAACAAAATGTAGGGATGGATACCTGAATCCTACTTTTTGACAAAGTTAGATGGGTCTTGATCTCGTCGATGCTGAGTGGGAATGGGGTCTGGCTGCCCATCACCCACAAGGGCTGCGGTTTTCTCCAGGGATTCCCTCAATCGCTTGGCTGCGTAAATGGACATATCTCGCGGTACATTAATGCGATCGCGTAAATATCGTAGAGCAACATCAGATCCCGATGGAGGTACACAGTCTTTACCGAGCATCATGTGTGTTAAAGCACAACGTAGAGCTTGCTCAAACAATTTCTCATCTAAGGGGTTAACTCGGATAATA
Source organism: Nostoc sp. UHCC 0252 (assembly GCF_034931145.1). Classification (NCBI taxonomy): domain Bacteria; kingdom Bacillati; phylum Cyanobacteriota; class Cyanophyceae; order Nostocales; family Nostocaceae; genus Nostoc; species Nostoc sp. UHCC 0252. The sequence goes on from NZ_JAYGHE010000142.1 coordinate 2,192, forward strand.
TTGATCCGGTGTTCGATAGTTCTTTGAAGAGCTTCCATGCGGGAGTTTTCCGGTTCTGGATAACTAACATCTGGCAGCCCAAACCAGGGGCCATTATCCACCCGCGCTTTATTGAGAAGCATTTGGGTTTCGCCATTTTCCCAACAGCCCCCCATCTGGGGCGGTAAATCATGTACGTGGGTGTGAAAGTCGCTCTGGGTACCGCAGTAGGTCGAGCGGCTTTCCATTGCCGCAAACCATGCGCTCAAGCGAGGGTTTTCCGAACGCAGTGAGTAGCCCTTGTAGTAGTAAAGGCTTGCATTCATCCGTTCGAGATATGGCGTAAAAATGACATCAACGATGCCGAACCTATCCAGAAAGTAAGGGCTTGGGGTGCAACCCAGAGCTTCTTCTACCCTAGCTACCACTCCGATAAATTGTTCTCGGTTGCGTTGTTCTTGTTGAGGGGAACTGGCTCTAGAGCAAAGCCAAGCGCACCAAGCTCTAAATAAAAGTCGTTCTAATTGACGTAGAGGAAGCACCGCGCGGTCTTCCATTCTTTGGCTTAATGGAGCAAAAACCTTTTCCAAAGCGATTAAGATGTCATCGCTTTCCGTAATAATCCGTCCATCTAGCTCGATCGCAGGGAGCATTCCTGATGGTACCTTACGTTTGTACCAACTTTCTTTCTCTCCATAGCAGAACATTGTCACTTTTTCGATGCGGTAGGGGATCTGTTTTTCCTCTAGCCATAACCAAACTTTTTGACAGTAAGGACACCAGGCGTGGTTATCACGGTACAGCGTTACCCGCACATCAGATTCCGGTTGACCAAACAACCGCAACCGGGCTTTCGCGTTGGTGAGACCATTAACGGTATCTATTTGATAGTCCGTGAGCCTTTCTAGTTCTTGCCAGCTTAAGGGTGCGATCGCCATAGTGAGGGTGAGTTACGTAGGGAAATACTTGGGACTTTTCTTGACTCTACAATATTTTCAATTACATCATGGTTTAATTTCCACTCTCAAGCGGCAATGTTGCTGTAACCTGTCACGGCGACGCTAACTTTGGGGAGTCGAACTTGATTCATGGAAAGGTATGCTATCTAGCAATTGTTGAAGGTGTGCATCATCTGACGAAAGTAATTCTACTTAATCAGATAAATACTCTTGCATGTCGTTTTGTCGATAGCGGAGAATACTTATCGCCTTGACTTGGATTTGACGAATCCGCTCTCGACTGAGGTTTAGCTGTTGGCCAATCTGAGCGAGATTGAAATGCTGATCATTCTCTAGCCCAAAGCTTAAAGTCAACACTTGACGCTGTATAGGTGTCAATGGTTCTAAGAATTTAGCCACGTCTTGGGATAGAAGTTCTTGGGTAAGGAGTTTTTCTGGTGAAACACCAACGTCTGTTAAAATTTCGCCCAATTCTGTTTCTTGCTCATCTCCAATTTTTTTATTTAAAGAAATGGCTGTACGAGAGGCACTGAGATATTCTCGAAGCTTATCGGGGCTGATGTTTAATGATGCAGCTATTTCTTCAGCAGTGGCATGGCGGCCGAGTTTTAGAAAGCTTTCTCGCTGCACCTTCTTAATTTTATTAAGGATTTCGGTTAGATGAACAGGCAATCTAATAGTCCGGGATTGTTCTGCAATTGCTCTGGTTATAGCTTGGCTAATCCACCAGTAGGCGTAGGTCGAGAGCTTATACCCCAGGTTCGGGTCAAACTTTTCTATACCCCTCTGTAAACCGATCGCTCCTTCCTGAATCAAATCTAAAAATTCCAAATTGCGGTTCTGGTATTTCTTGGCAACAGAAACTACCAGTCGCAAGTTAGCTGTCACCATTTTCTGTTTAGCTTTTTGACCAAGGTGTAGCGCTGCTCGGATTTGTGTTTCAGTTTTTTCAACAGCATTGGCTAATTCTGTCATTGTTGGTTCGCGGTCTAGCTGTTGTGTGAGTTCGTTTTTAGATTGCTCAATAGCAATCATTTCTTGTACAAGTCTTGCATAAGCAATTTCTTCCTCTGGCTTCAATAAAGGATACTGACCAATTTCTTGCAAATAGATGCGAACCATGTCGGAACTCAGGCTGGACATACAAACTTTTCGACTTTTTTAAACCAGGGGATTTAAAAGTATAAATCAAATAGCTCATTAAAATTTTCTATTTTTAACTGAGTACCGTGGGTTTAACCCTATTCTGTCACTCTCGGAAAACAATAATCGAAGCAAGATTCTGAAACTTTGGTTGAGCCAAGCTTTGAACCTTTATTTTCTAACAGTAACTAAAATTTATAGCCCCAACCTGAAAACTAAAGCTGCGAAAGGCTTACAGGGATTAACTTCTCCCAGATTGACAAAACAGGGTTAAATCCCGCAGTTCAAAAAATAAGCAAGTTTTGGGTCGGGGTCGAATGGCACTAAGAAAAGGGAAAATCGTTGAGGCAGCTCTTGTGCAGAGGAGCAGAGGAGCAGGGGAGAAATCCGGGTTAGGTATTGCGTTCGGATATTCAGAAATTCACCTCTGCACCCTTGCCCCCTGCCCCTCTGCAATCCTTACGCTGCATACTCTTCAGCTTAACTTAGTGCCATTCGGGTCGGGGTCTAAATCCCCATCACAAAACTTAATTACGAATTACGAATTATTTAATAGCCAAGGCATATCAATGCAGTCCTGCCTGAAGTAACCTCTGCTGTAACCTTGTGTACCGCCGTTGGTCATCAGTAGAGCGCACCGCCAAAGATATCGCTTTTTTTGCGCCAACCACGATCGCTAACTTCTTGGCACGAGTTATACCAGTGTAAAACAGGTTTCGGGTCAGCATCATATAGTGCTGTATATAGATTGGCAAAATCACCACCGGATATTCTGACCCCTGGCTTTTATGAATAGAAATGCTCCAGGCAAGGGCAATTTCATTCAGGTCAGCGTAATCGTAAACTACAGTCCGCTCACCATACAGTACTGTAACTTCCTGCTCGACAGTATCAATGGTGAGGATTATTCCCAAGTCGCCGTTGAAAACTTCGCGGTTGTAGTCGTTGGTTAGCTGGATAATGCGATCGCCCTCGCGTAACAAATTCCCACCTCTGTTAATCTCCACCTTGCTGGGGCTGGGTGGGTTAATCAACTGCTGCAACACGGTATTAAGATTGCGAGTACCCACAACTCCCCGTGTCATCGGGCAAAGCACTTGGACATCAGTGGCAGGATTAAAACCTAGTCGAGGGAGCAAGTCTGTAATCAACTCGCAGATTGCTTGCACTCCATGTTCAGGCTGATGACCTCCACCATGCCACAGACAATCAGACACAGGATTGTCGGAGATTGGCTCGATTGTTGGGTACTGGCCCCGATTAATCTGATGAGCAGCAGTGATAATTGCACTTGTTTGAGCTTGGCGGAATACCTGAGTTAACCGCACTACTGGCACGCAACCAGAATTAATCAAATCAGCAAGTATTTGACCTGGGCCCACAGATGGTAGCTGGTCAATGTCACCCACCAACAATAGTAGAGCGCCAGCCAATACTGCTTTAACCAAGGAGTAAGCCAGAAACAAATCAAGCATCGAAGCTTCGTCAGCGATAATTGCCGTGTGAGGCAAAGGATTTTCGCTATCGCGCTTGAAACCCCTTGAGCGAGGGTCAAATTCTAACAAGCGATGTATAGTTTTTGCTTCAAGTCCTGTCATTTCATTTAAGCGTTGAGCAGCCCGTCCAGTGGGTGCAGCCAACGCAATAGATTTACCCATTGCTTTCCATAGGCTGACAATGGTGTGAGTTGTGAAAGTCTTTCCAACGCCAGGGCCACCAGTGAGGATCATGATTTTGGAGTAGGCTGCTGTTTCTACAGCTTGGCGTTGCTGTTCTGAAAGCTGAATTTTACGGCTGGCTGTAAAGCGGTCAATCCAATCACGCACACGCTCAATGTCAGTGCCAACAGGATTTTCCAAGCGTTGGCGTATCAATTGAGCTAAATTCTGTTCCGTATGAAAGTAAGTCGGCTTATAGCAAAGTAGCCTTTTTTCTTCATCCCGCTCTCTAATCAGCTCGTCTGCCAGAGCCATATCTTTAATAATGATCGCCACCGCTTCTTCTGTGGGCTGATGAGATTCGGTAGCCAGCAGTTTGATTACCGATTCAATCAGTTCGCTTTGTGGCAAGTAACAGTGACCATCTTCGGCGGCTTCACTTAAACAGTGGATAATCCCCGCACGGTAACGAAATTCTGAGTCAGGGGCAATTCCTATATTTCGCGCAA
>NZ_JAYGHE010000143.1:0-6371 GCF_034931145.1 Nostoc sp. UHCC 0252
CTCATAAAGTAAAATTGAATTATCGCATTCTTTTTTACTCGTGATTAATTGTAACGGAAATATCAGTATTCAAGAAAGAACAGAAAATTTTGCAATAAGAGTTGTCAAAGCTTATTCTGAGCTAAATAAAAGACCTTTTGACGACGCTGGCAAAATCTTGTCTAAACAATTTTTAAAAAGCGGAACATCAATAGGTGCAAACTGTTCAGAAGCTAAATATGCACAATCAAATAAAGACTTTATCAATAAGTATTCTATAGCCTTAAAGGAAGCCAATGAAACCCTTTATTGGATAAAAATAATGATAAAATCAGAATTAGTGTCAAAATCAAAATTTCAAAATCTGATAGAAGAGAATGAAATAATTATTAAGATATTAACAACTTCAATCAACAAATTAAAAGAAAAATAAAAAATAATCCACTCATTACTCATTTAATTTGGTTCTAATCATAAGTGATTAACCGGACTTGATATGACGACTATTTTCACCCTCGAAATGCAGTACGAACAAGATGTTGTGCAAGCTCGGCAACGAACTCGTGAGATTGCAGAGCAATTGGGTTTTGATGCTCAAGATCAAGCACGATTGGCAACGGCAGTTTCAGAAATTGCCCGTAACGCCTTTCAGTATGCCAAAGGTGGAACCGTTGAATTTTCTGTGGCAGGAGAACCTCAAGAGTTTCTGATTCAGATTCAGGATCGGGGTCGGGGCATTCCTCATCTGGAAGATGTTTTGGCAGGACGCTACACCTCTAACACCGGAATGGGGCTAGGCATCATGGGTAGCCGCAAGCTGATGGATTTCTTTGAAATGGAATCGCTGCCGGGAGAGGGAACAACGGTGGTAATGAGCAAAAGGTTGTCGAAGCGCACACCTAATTTCACCGATTCGCAATTGCAGCAAATTCGAGAAAGCGTGATTGAGCGATCGCCCCAAAATCCCTATGAAGAGATCCAGCGACAAAACCAGGAATTACTGCGGGCAATGGCAGAGCTACGGAAGCGCGAGGAAGAACTAACCCAACTCAACCGCGAACTGGAAGATACCAATCGTGGTGTTGTTGCCCTCTACGCAGAACTGGATGAGAAGGCAGACTCTCTACAAAAGGCAAACGAGCTAAAAACCCGCTTTCTCTCAAATATGAGTCATGAGTTTCGTACACCGCTCAACTCGATTCTCTCCTTATCTCGGATGCTCCTGGCACGAATGGATGGCGATTTGTCCGTCGAGCAAGAAAAGCAGGTGACATTCATCCAAAAGGCAGCAAGCGCATTATCAGAACTGGTCAACGACTTGCTAGATTTGGCAAAAGTGGAAGCTGGAAAAATTGAAGTGCGTCCTAGTTCCTTTGAAGTCAGTGACTTGTTTGCCACACTGCGGGGAATGCTGCGCCCGTTATTGGTTCAAGGCTCCTCTGTAACGCTGATTGTTGAGGAACCTGACGGCGTTGGACAAATATATAGCGATGAGGGCAAAATCGCACAAATTCTGAGAAATTTTATCTCCAATGCCCTGAAATTTACCGAGCAGGGAGAAGTGCGTGTAACTGCTGTGCAAATGGGTCATACCGTAATTTTCTCTGTGTCCGATACGGGTATTGGCATAGCTCCAGCCGATGTGGAACGCATTTTTGAGGATTTTGTCCAAATTGAGTCTTCTCTGCAAAAGCAAGTGAAGGGAACCGGCTTAGGATTGCCTTTATCGCGCAAGCTAACGGAGCTACTTGGCGGCAGCGTTTCAGTTACAAGTCAGTTGGCTCAAGGCTCCACTTTTACAGCATCGATTCCGATCATCTACCCTTATGCAACTGAATTTCCCATCCGACTGCAACCGATCGCATCACTTGAACCAGCTCGCCTGCCGATTCTGGCGGTTGAAGATCATCCAGAAACCCTATTTATTTATGAAAAGCACCTTCAGGAGTCAACCTATCAATTAATTGCGACCCGGACTTTAGCTCAGGCTAGGCTTGCCTTACAACAACTTCAACCGGCGGCAATTATGCTAGATATTATGCTAGAAGGGCAAAACGGCTGGACGTTCTTGCGAGAAATCAAAGGAGATGAAACTACCTGTAATATACCTGTACTGGTTATTACTATCATTGATAACGAGAAGCAAGCACTAGCGCTAGGAGCCAACGGTTTCTTAATTAAGCCGGTAGACAGATTACAGTTGTTGAATAAACTTAATACGCTAATTAATCAGAACAAGCCTCAAAAAATCTTGTTAATTGACGATGACCCCGCCTATCGGTATTTGGTGAAACAGTTGTTAATAAATACGCAATTGAGTATTGTAGAAGCCATGAACGGATGGGAAGGATTAAATTTGGCACAACAAGAGCAACCTAACGCGATCGTGCTTGACTTGGAGATGCCAGAGTTGAGCGGTTTTGATGTCCTCAAGCAGCTTAAGAGCAATTCTGTCACTGAGTCGATTCCTGTAATTATCTACTCCTCTGCCCAACTGGATGCAGACACACAGAGCCAATTAGCAAAAAAAAGCATCGCTATTCTTTCCAAAGAAACAGGTTCTCAAAAGGCGGCGATGTCTGACGACAAGCCCTCCGGGTTCGGGGGTTCGCAATCGACGGGAACCGCCAAGACTGCGACCCCCTCACCGCTACGCGCCTATGCCCAACTTCAAGATGCGCTGCTCAAAGCTGGGCTTGTTCTAGATCCTTGTGGGCAAAGTCATGTCTGAGCCACGGGTTATCATCTTGCACGTTGATGATAATGAAGCCAATCGTTACATTGTGAACCGAATTTTGCACAATGCAGGCTTTACCGTTGTGGAAACAGCAACGGGAACAGCAGGATTAAAGGCTGTAGCTGAACATCAGCCTACTCTGGTAATTTTGGATGTCAAATTACCGGATATCAGTGGCTTTGAAGTCTGTCGCCAAATTAAAGCAAATCCTGAAACTGCTTTTATTCCCGTGCTACACCTTTCTGCAAGTTTTATTCAAAGTCAGGATAAAGCAGAAGGCTTAGACAGTGGTGCTGATGCTTATCTGGTGCAACCAGTTGAACCCATTGAACTGCTTGCTACGGTGCGATCGCTGCTACGAATTCGCCGAGCGGAAGAAGCTGCTTTATCCTCAGCACGGGAGTGGCAAACCACCTTTGACTCGATCAAGGACAGCGTATGTCTGGTAGACGGTAAAGGGATCATTCTGCGCTGCAATCGAGCGATGATGAAGCTTTTTAGCAAGCCCGCCCATGAAATATTAGGTTGTGTTCACCATGAATTGATGGGCGCAGAATTGGGAATTGGGGATGGTGCTTGCTTTCGCCGTCTTAAAGAAACTCACCAACGCCAAGTTCTAGAATTTCAGTCTACAGAACGGTGGTTTGCCAAAACCATCGACCCGGTATTTGATGGGCAGGGAAATCTCACAGGTGCTGTTTTCATTTTATCTGATATCACTGAACGGAAGCGATCGTCAGCCTTGCTGCAACAGCAGAACGAACACCTCAATCGGCTGATGGTTTCTTTGCAACAACAAACTGAACAAGCGCAACAAGCTAATCGGATTAAAGATGAGTTTTTGGCAGTGCTGTCTCATGAATTGCGATCGCCCCTAAATCCGATTTTGGGATGGGCAAGAATTTTGCAAACACGCCAGCAGGATGCAGCCAAAACCCAGTATGCACTCGAAACGATCGAGCGCAACGCCAAACTACAAGCGCAACTAATTGAAGACCTGCTCGATGTGTCGCGCATTCTCCAAGGCAAGTTGAGTTTGAATACAGTTCCAGTCAGCCTAACTTTTACTATCAAAGCTGCCCTAGAAACCGTGCGGCTTGCTGCTGAAGCTAAATCCATTCAAATTCAAACAAAATTTGAACCGAATGTTGGGCAAGTGTTGGGTGATTCTGGTCGCCTGCAACAGATTGTTTGGAATCTACTTTCCAACGCTATTAAATTTACTTCACAGGGCGGTCGAGTAGAGGTGCGGTTAGAAAGGATGAAGGCTGAAGTTAAAGGGATGGATGAAGTAAATACTTGTGCTTCGGAATACACCCAAATTACTATCAGCGACACTGGTATGGGAATTTCTGGTGACTTTCTCCCTTATGTGTTTGACTACTTCCGCCAGGCTGATGGGACAACAACCCGAAGATTTGGAGGATTGGGGTTAGGGTTAGCGATCGTGCGTCATCTGGTGGAACTGCATGGAGGAACTGTCCAGGCAGCAAGCTCTGGAGAAGGTCACGGAGCAACGTTTATAGTCAAGTTTCCACTGATCGCTGCGGCAAAACTGAATCAAGACAATACTGCGTTTCATAATCGCTCAGACTTTAATCTTGATGGATTGCAAGCGTTGCTTGTAGATGATGATAAAGATTCGCGGGAGTTCATCGCTTTCCTGCTAGAACAGTACGGGGCGCAAGTGACTGAAGCCGAATCAGCTACTGAAGCTCTGAGCAGTTTGGGACGGGCAAAATTTGATTTGCTAATCAGTGATATCGGGATGCCCGATATGGATGGCTACGCACTAATTCGTCAAATTAGAAAGCAGTCACCCGATCGCGGCGGCGGGATTCCAGCGATCGCCCTTACTGCATACGCAGGAGAGATTGATCGACAAGTTGCACTAGCAGCCGGATTTCAACAGCATATTTCTAAACCAATTGAGCCAGAGGCACTGATGCAGGCTATTTTAACTATAGTCGCAGCATAGCAACGATTGCGGCAAATTTCTGCTATGGCGATATGTCTCAACTTCACACTTGCGATCGCTATATCATGTCCGGCAAATTACTTGTGATATGTTATTGCGAATGCAACGAAGTGGAACGCCAAGGACAATGCAATGACAATTATTTAACCGGACATTGATAAGTAGATGGGTGTGAATAAATATGATATGTTCTGTCGTTGCGAGCGAAGCGAAGCAATCCCAGAGACTTTGCGATTGTCGCGCTTCGCTCGCAATGACATTTAAGCAATAAAATTTTTCACCAGTAAAATATAAAGACGCTTTCTATTCTTATAAAGAAGAAAGCGTCTTTGCAGTAAGTTGCCCTAAAATATCGAACTTTGTCGTTGCAAAAACTCAAACCAAAATTCCAAAATAGCTTTTGCCAGTGAGATTATTACTGAGGTTTACAAATTACTTGTCGCATTTTACGCATATTTGCGGGTAACTCAAAATTCATCGCTTGTTGAATGAAAATTGATGGAATGGGAATCAGAGGTGTAGCTTGCACAGTATAAGCAAGCAACGTCCCATTACCACAATCTTTGAGTTCTAAATAGGCGTTAAAATCCTCAAAACTTCCTTTTTCCATACGGAATTGGATTTGTTGCCCCAGCACTTCTACAACGTTGAGGTAAATTTCAACTTGAGCCGTGAAAAAGAAAAAAGCTTTTTGTGCTGCTTGATACAACCGTTTAGCTTCGCCTTTGTGTAATATCTCGCTTTTAGTAATATCAGGAAAATATTGCACCCACCGGGGATAATCAGTTAATTGATGCCAAACTTGCGATCGCACCATTGGCAAATACATCCAAGCTGTCACCGCGCCACCACAAGCTTTGTGCGATCGCGTTTCTACTAAAATTTCACCCTGTACCAGCAACTTTTGCTTATCTTGACTCCAAGTCATATCTGAACCTGCAATAATTGAGTCTGAGATATGAGACGCAGACATGATCATTTTAGTTACTCCTCAACTCATCCACCTAAATAAAGTTGAAACTACAAGCTCTAAAACTTGATTTACATCCAACCCATTAAATTTTAGTTCCAGTGTAATACCTATCCTTTCCGGAAAGGGTGAGTTTTCGGTAATTATTTCAGTTACTTTACTGTAAAAGCTGTAGTTCTTATCACAATTAACATAATTGATACTTAACTGGTCTTGATAATAAGAATATTGATAAATGAAAAACTAAGTTTTTATGGCTAGAATGGCACAAACACGATCTAAATATCAAGCAACTTATCCCAACATCTGGATCGCATTTCTTAATTTTTGCGTGTTAATTCTGATCAAACAGCAACTTCATCGTAACTTCATATTTTAATTGTCAATATCAAGTGTAGTGTCTGTTGAATTGAGAGGAAAATTAAGTGAGTCAATCTTCTTTAAATCGTAGATTAATCCAGATTTTTGGTATGCTTCTGGGTGTTAGCGTCGCTGTCTGGGTACTGAGAGGCTTTGGTATTCTCACTTTTATTCCAGGTGGAATAATTGTGCTACTGCTACTAGGGGCGATCGCAATCGGGCTGATCAGTTATGCCCAAAGAACTTGGTGGCGTTTTTAGTTATTTGTCATTTGTCAACGCTAGCGACTACGCTCAGTACAAGTGACTAATGACTAAGCCTATTTTGACTAACAACCAGAAGTATTT